>NZ_CP088942.1 GCF_021165755.1 Borrelia sp. RT5S | reverse complement strand
CTTTATACTAATTAATTATTCAATATTGAATAATTAATTAGTATAAAGCCAAATCTTCAAAAGAATTTAAGCTCATGTATAAATTATGTTAAAATTTTATACATGAGCTAAGAATGAAAAAACTAATTTTTATATACCTCATTTCAATTTCATATGTTTGCTTGTTTTGCGGTGAGTTAAATAATAATAAAAACCCTCATTCACATTGGGAGTTGGCTGGCACAAATTCCCAGTTTAAATTTTTACAAATAGGAATAATTCAACACAGTTACATAAATCTAAACTTTTATAATGAAAAATACAAATATGCTGCCTTCACTGGAATAACTATAACTTATAATGAATGGTTTGAATTAAATTTCATGCCTATCAACTTTATTCTCTACCCTCTACACACAAATTTTATACTAAGTATATATTTTACAACTTCTCTTACTCTCTACATATTAAAATATCAGACATATATCAACTCTCTAATCTTTAGTATTTTAATGGGACCCAAAATATCAATTGCCATTAGATCTGCAACGATAGCAGGATACACTACATCTGCTTTTCTATACCCTGTCTTCCCATATATAGCCGTCAAATTTAATCTATCGCTTACAAAGAGTCATTCCATTTTCTTTAAATTAACATCTTCTTTTAATGAATTTTTCTTACTTGATGCTGGCTTCAATTTCACTCTTTAGTGTTTAAAACAGTGTTTTCGAAATGCCTAATTTATACACTATTAGCTTTTGCGCAGCTTCTTTTGCTAAAACAAACAGATATTAAAATCAATTTCATAAATTCACATGACGTAATTTTTTAATTATAATATCTAATAGTACCAACTACTATTATTAGCTTAGCGATATAAAGAAGCCGGCGACAATATACACCTTGTTTTTGCTTAACTTCTATGAAAGTCTTTTATTGTCAACTTATACAGAAAGCCTCAGCTCTTGCTTCGGTTATTATTTATTACATAAGTAATAACCTCTATCATTAACCTAATAAATACCAAAAAGCATCCCTTAGTTGCATTAATGAATCGACTCAAAGATAAATATTGATCAGAAAATAAAAGGTAAAACATAAAGGTCTAGAGATAGTATTTTACATTTATTAGATAAGACGTGAAATCACAACCCACTGAGACCAAAGCAAATAAAATAAATTTACCTTCAATAACCCGCTCAAATATGACAACTATAAAGTAACTAATACAAAATATTAGTTAAAACAAGAAAGCTTACGTTTCTTTACGCAAAATAAATACACACAAAATCCCTATATCAATCATAAATTATTTAATTAAATTAAACTTTAAAATCTAGATTTTAATTAAAAATAACAAATATTATATTATAATGATATTAGATATAAAGGAGAAAGGAATGAAAAAAATCATATTTTTAATTTTAATTGCGTTATTTTCATGCAAAGCTTTACCAGAAAGTGAAAATAAGGAAAAGGAAGACCAGACTAAAAAAGAAATGATGAAGGGAGATAAAGATTCAGACAAAAAGCAAAGTAATAAAAGAACAAAATAAATTTAGGTTTACACACTGGCATTGCTAAACAACTTCTAGAAAAGATTTAAAATTTTAAAATCGCATACCACCTTTCCTTTATCCGGGAAAAGCCGCTGCTAATTGTTTTATTAGTTGTGGCTTCTGAGGGGGTGTCACGCCTTAAAAGATATTAAAAAAAATAAAAGGAAATACACAACAGGGATACTATTCCGTGAGCATTATACCAGAACCCCCGATCAAACATCTAAATTGCTTTAAGATAAGATACAAACAGTAGCCTAATCAGGCTACTTATCAATCAAATCAACACCCGCCCGCTTCTTAACACACGGATACCACTTGTGACAAAAATCCCAAACCCAGCTCAATAAGCCTAAAGAGCAAGCACAAGCAAGAGCTGGCTTCTTCTAAAATATAAGCAAGCCTACTCAAGTTAGAAGAGATATTTTTTACAACAAACCAAAAAATCACTCCGCCACCTATACCTAAAAGGATACACGCTAAAACATACTTCACAAATAACATCTTTAACTGCTTTTATCTAGAATAAACTTAAAATTTAAATCCTTAATTGTATAAGTAATTTAGTAAAAATAATTGGGTAAAAATAATAATTGGTTTTATCAATAAAGAATAGTTTTAAGATTAAAACTATTCTTTATTGATAAAACCAATTTAAAATAGTATAATTGTGTAACATGAATAAGTAAAGTTGTAGTAAAGACGCTTGGTATGTAATTTTTTTTGTTCACTTCCACCAAGAGCAAAAATATTTGACTGGAGGTATAAATTTCCTACTAATTTTAAATAAGAGTAAAACGAAATGCTTTAGCGTGAGGTAGTCGCTCTTAAAATTTAGGATAAGAACAATGGTAGAACCTATTGATACAAAAGAAAGCACAAATGATGAATCTTTGCCCGCCGAGGCTCCAATAGCTAATTTTAAAAAGAAGCCTAATGAGATCACCAAACCTAAAAGCAAGCTTATAAACCATACTTTCATTCAGGACAACCTTATTGACATGGGGAATCTTAGAGACAACTTTAACCCATTTATGCAATCTCAATATTACATAAGAACATACGACCTAGATTTAAATGCAAACATGGAACTTAAGGTAGAAACCAGCCTCTTAGGTAATCAAAATCAAATTTTACTTACTAAAGCGCACCTAAAATCCATAAGCATTCTTGCACACAAGAGAAGCATGAATCGTAAAGGAATGCAAAATTTAATCAAGCTTAAAAAACACACAGAGTTCAATCTTTTCTACGATAGAAACAACATAAAATACAGCTTAAATTTTGAAGATAAAAATAAAAGAACAATTAATTTAGTTCCACATCTTAACTATCACAGCCTATTAAGCATATACAACGCCATCAAAGAAGATCTTAAATGTGGTAGTTTATTATTTGAAAGTTCATTTTATGTAGCTATTGATTATAAATGGACATTTCTCAATTTTCTTGAGTTTGAAAAAAAATTAACTAAAATTAAACTCATTCACTCACCTGAATCAAAGCACTTTTACTATTTATCAATAAGTAAAAATATTAGCGAGCTACTAAAAACCCTAATAGATACCAGACAATTAAAAGAATTTATTAAATAACACATGGGTCTCTGTGGGCAAATACAAAATAAAAATAATATTAAATTTTATTACTTCATTATTGAAGATAATTCTTTAACCATATATAATATATAAATGTAATGTTACATAAATATAAAAGTTAAAGGTTATAATGTCTATAGAAGACTAATATCGACTCTATCTCAGGTCCTCTTGATTTGTTCAAATTTCTCTGGGGTCTTTATTACCGTAAATGATAGGACAAACCTTACTGCTTGACGCAGTATTTTAACTACGTTTAGTTTAACTTATGACGAAAGCCAAACTAAACGTAAAAACAATTTTAAAAGAAGATGTTAAACAATTCTCATTTTATCTTCTTCTCACCTTGGGGGGTTCTTTTAGGGAACTTCCCTTTTTTATCTCACTCATCATATCCCTATTCCTCTATCTTATTAAACAAGCCCTAAAGACAAGTCTACTTCATTTAAAAATATATACATCTGAAAGATATAAAGTAAATCAAGACCCCAAACTCTCTAAAATCCAAATTCACGCTTTTCATTGAAAAAGAATAATAACATACTAATAATACGGTAATTCTACTATAATATTAGTATATTATTATAGAATTATAGTTTTGTACTCAATATATTTTAAGGAGACTCCCATGGGTAAGAAGTTTTTACTAATACTATTTGTATTTTGTATTTGTCTGCTCACATGTAGACATGATAACAAAAAGAGTAACAGTAATAATAGAAAAAAAGAAACGATATCTAGAAAAACCAAACTTAAGAACAAAAAGAAAAAGAAGCTCAACGAAATAACCGTTCAAAAAGACGAAATTGAAACAAGAAAAGAAGAAGATGAGGAAAATGAAGGTGAAGAAGATTATGATGATGAGGAAGAAGAAGACGAAAAAGATGGAGATGCCGAGACAAATATAGCTGTTGTTACTGATGAAAAAAAGACAAATAGCGGGACAAAAGGACAGCAAATAACTCCTAAAAAGCCTATTCCAATAAAAGTTGAGACAATAGAAACAGAATATGCCGATGGAGAATCAAAAACATATTATTTTAAAGAACACGCAATGATTGATATAAAGCCAACAATAAGCCACATAAAAGCTAGTCTTGTCATTTCTTCGGGAAAATCTGTGTCTAATCTTCAAAATAACGAGTATCCTATCATACAAGATGCAAAGCTGACGCACATAAGAATACTTGCGGACAAACAAGAACTAGAAAGAATGCAAATCAAGAACTTGGACAACCTAATAAGCTCTTCATGGCTTGAAACCTTCCTTAATAACGAAGGCAACATTTTAAGGATAATGTTATTCTCTAAGGGTAGTAATATTAATGAAAAAATAATATTACCTCTTAACCGTCGTTTCATACGTGACTTAGAAAAAGTCCACACTAATAGTACTTTTCGGCCTCGTTATGCTTCAAAATACATGACTGACGTTCTACTTGGCAATGACACTAAATATACAGCACTCGATTTTTCAAGATTCTCTAACAAAAATGTTGGAGGTTCTAAACTAATAATAATACAAACAGAACAAAATTCTAATACATCCGAACACAAACTAAAACTTGACCCATCTATTTATACTTTATTAAAAGACATAACCACTACTGGAAGGTTGGAAAATTTATTAAAATAATTAATATTTGAAAATATACATAACTACATATTAAGAGGGTTTCATTACATAAATGAATCCCTTATCTTTTAATAAAAAGTCTATTTAAATATTTTATTATTTTTAATTGATAAAATATAATAAAAAATGATAAAATCATACTACACAAAGAAAAGTAAACAATAGGGGTTAAAGGGGTTTGGAAATGTTTAAATTAACATTTTATGTTTTGATTTGTCTTTCAATGGTATCTTGTAGTCTGGGTCCTGTTTCTGCTTTACGATTTGCATTAGACATCATGGATAAATATGTTCATAAGAATGAGAGAAGTATAGATAAGAAGAAAGGAGAAAAAAAACCTGTAAAACAAGAATCAGAAAGCGAGGAAGAAGACGAAGAACACGAGGATGAATAAGGGGAAAGAATTACTAACCATAAGACTCGGTTAAGATCACGGCTTCTTGGTCAATCATTTTCACTTAAAGCAAATTACGCCCAAATTTTAGTTACAGCGCTTTATTTCTTGTTTTTAATTAAAATTCGGTTATTTAAAATAGATCTATGGGGTCAAAAAGCCAGCAAATATAAGAATAGGCAATCTTGTAAAGCAAACCCTACTGTTTATTAAGCACGAGAAAAGACATCAAATGGTCAAAGACAACGTATTTTATATTAAATTTTGTCAAATCCATAATTTTTGCTAAATATGTTATAATTAGTTCAGAGTAGTTAAAAATGGACATTAAAATAGACAACGAATTTAATATAATTTTTGATGACGATTTAAAAATAGTAGACGGTCAAGAGGAACAAAAACAGAGACTGTTTTTGTTCCTAAAGACACCTGTGGGTAGCATTTACAACAAAAATTATGGATTTGACTATAATTTTTTCCTAAAATTACTAAAAGTAAAGAGAACACAAGATATCACAATTTTTTTTGCAAACGCCTTAAAGGACCTAGAGATTGATCTGTTAAATATTAAAGCAAAACAAATAGACAAAAAAATAATATTACAATTTTTCTTGTCTGGAGATACCCTGTGTATGGAATATAACCTATGAGCATATTTTTTGACAAAGAAATTGGAATTATTACAAAATCAATAGACGAGATACAAAGTGCTAAAAAGGAAATTCTTAAAAAAGAATACAACCTTTCAATAAAGAACAATTCACTTTTTGACATAATAAATTATCCAAGCTCCGCCATAGATTTGGAAATAATACAAACACTAAATGAGCTATTTTTGTCCCTTAAAGAAGGAGGGACATACTTTAAAAGTTTACAAGAATCATTAAGTGTACCCAAAAGTTCAACTCACGAAGCCATTAAAAAAGCACTTTTAATGGTTCAAAGCATTAAACATGCTAATTTAATAAGCGGCACAGGCAGCATTGAAGTACATGTCATACTTAAACCTGAATACTTTAAGGACAAAGTAATTGATACAGAAACACAAAAAAACATTTGGGAGGCACTTTACTATACTGCACCAAGCGGCACCTTATTTAAAGGAGAAAAGGAAGTTGCATTCTTAAACAAAGATGGACAAAAAAAAATATATAAATTTAGCTTAGGTGTAGTTAAATATGCATATCTGAAAGTTTTTTACAAAACCGAAGCACAAGAGACAATATATAAAGAAATAAGCGATCAGATAAGGGAAGTTTACAAAAAAATATAAAGATATGGGTATCTCTTTTAGATATCAAGATTTCTTAAGCCCTGTAAGCCTATTGTGGGGAATTAAATGCATAAGAGTAGGTATTCACATAAAAGAAAATTTAGATGCCAAGATAACAGAAATTAAAGATTCTGAATTTCAATTTAACAAAGATTTAGAAATTAAAGATAACGAAATTATTTATTTTAACGAAAACTCAAGAATGGTTATAGAAAGAGAATAAGGCTATGAAGGGCGTACCGCAATTTCTACAAAATACACAAATTGAACAAATAATACAAAATGAACTCAATTTCAAGGAACAGGTTCTAAGTGAACTTAAAACGCTATTGGAAAACTTCAGAACAATTAATGTTAAAGAGAGTATTAATTCAAGATATATTACACTAATAATACTATCACTATTTAATGCATCCCATTTAAAAACAGGACTCACAAAAGATCTCATCAATTCCCTTAATGCATTAATATTTGCAATCAAAACAATAGGAACAGATGAAAGCCTTCATGTGCTCTTTAAAGCATTTTTACATGCAAGAGTTGAAGTTAGTGTTGATTCTAACGCACCCGGAACGATCATTATCAAATTACTTGAAAATATTAAATCACCAATTAAGTTTAAAATAACTGGTAAAACTAATGGCAGGATAAAGAAAATCAATGTTAGACACAAAGGTTTAATAAAAGAACTTGAATCTAACTACATACCAAAAGACTTTACAAATTCGATTTGTGGATTCATTAAAAGCCTAATTCCAGCTGGCCGAACTATTAAAATTTTTGATACCCATAACAAGGAAATCAAATAATTAAAAATTATCTTTATTTAAAGAAGGAGAAAACATGAGTCAAAGAAATTCAAACATAGAAGACAGCGTGCAAATAAAAGATTTTAACAGAAAAATCAAAGTCAATGAGAACGATCTTATTCCCATTGACGATATTGTTGAAGAAACTTACGCAATTACATACAAAAATTTACTTGAACAAATTAAAGAAGATACATTTTACGCAGGATTTGATTACTTTAAAAAGATAATAAGAGAAATAATATCTAAAGAACTACTTCAAGACAATTCCCACATTGAACAGATGTATTTAAAAATAATTACAAAGCTAATGGGGCTTGAAACAGAACCAAATAGCCTTAATTTTGATTTTTTATTTAACAAAATTAAGGAAACACTAATTGAAAAGTTAGCTCATTCTAGTTATGATGCCAAATTAGGCAAAATATCGATATATAATCCTACAAGGAAGGATTTTGAACTAATTGAATTTAAGAGCTTTATCAATAACTTAAAAGAAATTTTTTCAGAAAACAAAGCAGTAGAACAATTAAGACAAAATACAAATAACAACTTTGTTCACAAAAATGATTTTGACAACGCAAAAAGTTCTTTCACAAAAACCTTTTTACACAAAAATCTTTTATCCCAAGAAATAAACCATCTATTTAATATTACTCAAAACACATATAATAAAGAAGATTTGCAACTAATTGTGTTTAACAAAAAACAAAACTTAACGTATAAACTGGAGTTTCCCGACTATCTTAAAGGGATTCCCAGCAACTTCAGGCATTGGGGTATAAGTACATCGTCTGATTCTTTTTATGCCTATCATGAATTTAATACCAAAACATTAAAAATCGAAATTAAAAACGAAAACGTAGAATTAAGTTTCCCCAGAAGCCTTACGGGCAAGGCTATTTACTTACACGTAATCCTTAATCTTTCAAATAACCGAGATGTAAAAGAAATTATGACAAAAAAGGTATATGCCAAGTTCATAGAAAATAATAATGAATCACAATACTCAAATATATTCTTCTACAGTGGATTGGCCCATAACTTAAACCTCACTCTTCTTGAAGGCTGGTACCTAGTAAAGGCTGCAATATACAATGATGATTCAAAGCAAGATATTCCTTGTCTCATGAAAATGTAGTTTTGCTATATTTAATCTTTATTAAATTTATGTTAAAATACGTCTATAAGTTAAAAAATATATTTAAAATGGAGGAAATATGAATAGACTGCTTGAGTTCTTAACAAGCATTGACGAGACAAAACTTATAATCATTGGGGGACTTGCGATATTTACAATAATCCCTTTAGTAATGCTATTAAGACCTGCTATAAGAGAAACGATTAAAATAATAAGACATCTAATTGATAAGAATCACAAGAATTAAAATTTAAGGACAGTTTATGATAAATAAAGAAAATATTAATTTGGGAATAAATTCAATTCAAAATCTAATAGACTTATTTGGCTACAGTGACACTAGTGGGGGGGCTCTTGTAGAAAAGGGTATTAACGAAGTTGTTAATCTTTATAGCTACATAAACACACTTTACCTAGACTCAATTCAAAAAATGGAATTACAAGAAAGCAAGCGTATATTACACGATCTTGAGTCAGTGAATAACAAAATTAATCGTCTTATTGACGCAATTGATTGCAATGTTGAAGAGAGCTTAATTGAAACTTTAAGACACGAACGCAATAAAGTTATGGAAATTACAACAAAATTACTTAAAGAAGATTTGGCAGGGCAGGACAAAGACAATGAATAAAAAAAGCTTTTCCTTTCTCCTGCTATTTGCCCTCATTTTAATCTCTAGCTGCTCTTCAATAGCTTCCCTGCCTCAAGAACCCGATGCCCCTGTAAACAATACACTCCAGAGCTTAAGCATATACGAAGCTCGACTGTCAAGTTATGTAATGTATTTGCAAACATTTTTAGTTAAAACCAAAGAAAAATTTAAAGACAAAGACTACCCCCCGTTTACTTTCTTCGATACAACTCTTTTACAAAAAACCCATACAATGAAAGCAGTAAAAGAAAATATACAACACTTAAAACATTACATAAGCATTATAAAACCAATTGTAAATACTATTTATAAAAAGTATAGCAAATTAAAAAAGTGAATTTAAAAATTGTTACTTTCTTTCCTTTTTTTCAAGAAAGTCCCTAATGGGGCTTTTTTAAAAACTACTTAAACTAAACCCCTGTAAATAAAATCACTTTTAAACCAAATATATACAACAATTGTTATTAATTGTTCAAAAGTTTACTAAGACTTGCCTCAATCGGGCCAGTCCTTATTAATTATTTTAAGTAAAAATTATCAGTACTATTTGATTCTCTTAATATAAGCTATTTACAAATTTATTATATAACAAAAACATAACTTTGTAAAGTATTTTGTAAAAATCTTAAATTTAAATAAAGTATCCGGGCTTATAAAAATGATTAATAAAAGGTTTAATATTTTTATTTCATATTTGCTAGAACAAGTATTTACTTTTCAGGTAAATTGTACTATTAATTATCCTATAGCTAGAAATACTTATATTAGGAGTAAAGGAAATGCAAAAGGGTAAAGCTAATAGATATCAATCCAATTTGGTCGTGCTGGTATCAACACTTAGTTACATGAATTTGAGGTTCGCTAAATATACACAGAATAATATTCTGCATTTTTTCAATGAAAATCTTAAAAGAAATAATCAAAAAACAATTAAAATGAAAACGTTGCAAAATTATCTATACAAGCTTCAAAAAAAATTCAAAGTCACTATTAACTACTGTAAACACCTGGGAGAGAAATGTGGAAGTGAGGTTCACTATACTCTTCAATATTCTAAAAAAGAATGCTATTTTAAGATAAACTCTTACTTTAAGAAACTTGAAATAGAAAAAGTTAAAAAATTTAGGGAAAGAGTTAAGATTTATGAAAAAGAAAATGGGAGTCTAAAATGGGAGTGTATTAATAATATAAATAATAAAAGAGAGAAAGAGGCATTAGAAAAATACATAAACAAATGCGGATTTAAAACGAATCTTCCCTTCTTTCTATTAAATTTAAGGATAGACAAAGCCTTAAAGATAGAGCATATAAAAGACATCAAAAAAAATGAAAAGATGATATGTCTACTTCATAGAGAAGAACTAATCAATTTAAAGAAAGCAATCAAAGAAAATGGAAATAAAAGGGGATGTATAACAGAACTCTTAAAAAGAGAAGAATACTTGCAGGAAAGAAAGCACAATATTTCACAAAAAGGGAAAAAAGAAGAACTGAGAAAAATGCTAAACGATACAGAAGTTAAATTACTGCAAGAGAAGAATTATAGTAAAGAACATATTAGAGAAGAAATTGAGAAGATATATGAAACTTATAAAGACAAGCCTCATTTCATACTAGAACAATATAAATATAAAGATTTAGAGAAAGCAGTAAATAGGATTAAAAGCAAAGCCCCAATTTACAAACAACAAGAAGCCTTGGACGATATAAAAAATAATATTTTTAGTATACTATTAGAACAGCTAAAGGGTAAGGTGGGTATTGATATATTAATACCGGCCCTGAAAAGGCTTGTTAACTCTAAAGTTGAATTAAAGTATAGCAAAATGATGGATAATTCGTATTATTACGAATTGCTGGAAATGATACAATAAAGAGGTAATAATAGCTATTAACCTATTAACTACCGAGGAAAAGAAAGTATGACGGCTTTATTGGAATTATTAAAGCAAAAGCAAAAGGAACTAAAATTAAGCAGGGAGCAAGAATATAAGAATAAAGAGAAGGGTAAGAAGAATGTTTTTTCAAAAATAGAAGAAAATAAGGGGCGCAAAATATATCATACCAAGATATTTAACGATTTTTACACATTTGGAATAAGCAAGAACGAACCAACTAAGTTTTTCATATCTCTGAGAGGAATTTTTAACATAGAACACAAAAGCATGTTCCATCTCTTTTCCGTAAGAGATGGAGATGCTTTCCTGGGTATTTATTATGGCATCAAAAAGTTAGATAAAGCATTTTTAGTAAAAAATTTTAATAAAAAGGAAACTTACACTCTGAGAAAGTGTGAGTACATAGAGTTTAGATTCAAGAAAGGTGGAGTTTTTTGTTATTTAAGTGGCCTACATTATTTATTAAAAGCAGACAAAATTGAGAGTTCTTATTATCAAACCTTACTAAACATAATTTTGGAACTAGAAAGGGAACTTTATGCATTTTACAGTAAGACATTGCCCGAAGGAGGTATTATTCCGAAATGGATACAAAGAAGACAAAAGTAATCACAGTGGCATCAATTAAAGGGGGTGTTGGGAAGAGTACTACTAGTTTGATATTTGCAACCCTTCTAGCACAAGACCATAAAGTGTTAATTATAGACATAGATACTCAGGCATCAACGACAAGCTATTATTTTAAAGCAATAAAAGAAAAGGAAATAGATTTATTTAATAAGAATATATATGAAGTTTTAATATCAAATCTACACATTGATAATGCTATTATCAATGTCAATACAAATTTGGATTTAATACCTAGTTATTTAACATTGCATAAATTTAATTCAGAGTCAATTCCTTACAAGGAATTCAGACTTAAAGAACAATTAAAGTTGTTAGGTTTTAATTATGACTATATTATTCTTGATACAAACCCTAGCCTAGATTTCACTTTAACTAACGCTTTAGTATGTAGTGATTATATAATAGTGCCAATCACAGCTGAAAAATGGGCAGTGGAAAGCCTAGATCTGTTTAATTTCTTCATAGAGAAGTTACTTATAAAAGCTCCGATTTATCTAATTAATACCAAGTTTAAGAAAAATAATACACATAAAGAGCTGTTAAACATTTTAAAGGAAAATGAA
This sequence comes from Borrelia sp. RT5S, assembly GCF_021165755.1. NCBI lineage: Bacteria > Pseudomonadati > Spirochaetota > Spirochaetia > Spirochaetales > Borreliaceae > Borrelia > Borrelia salvatorii. The sequence continues at coordinate 71,084 of NZ_CP088942.1, read as the reverse complement.
AACTTTTTAGGTACAATCTCTGAGAGAGAAGATTTAAACAGGAAGATAGCCAAGAATGATATTTTTGACTTAGGAAAAGATTACATAAAGGAGTATCAAGAAACACTTCTAACTTTAATGAGAAAAATAAAAGTAAGTTAAGGTTAAATATAGTACGTACACTAAGTGTACTTGCAGAGCAAAGGAGGCTTATAATGGATGTAGAGGTTAATAAGAGAAATTTAACAAGGGAGTTTACAAGAGAAGAACAGGTAATTATTCATTATAATAAACTGAAAGAGAGGCTAAAAATTAATTTTCAGAAGGAAATTTTATGCAAGCTAGAGGCAATGAAGGTTTTAAAAGAGATTAAAGATAATGAGTACTACAAACTTGATAATTATGCGCATTTTGATGATTTTGCTAAAGATTATAGACTTGCAAGGACCCAAACCTATAAGTATTTAAAAATAGCAACTGCTATTGAGGAGGGTATTGTTGAGGAGAAGTATGTTGTAAATAATGGGATTAATGGAACTATATTTTTATTGAGGGATAAAGAAGGACAGAATATAAAAAAATCCAAACAAAACCCTTTAAGACCCTTAAGATTTCAGCTTAAATGCCCTAAAGCATATGCATATTATAAGCAGAAGACTAAATTTACAAGCTTTCTTCTTGAGAAAGTTTTCTCAGAAGATAAAGATCTTTTAACAAAAATTGAGAATGAGTATGAACTTTTAAAGAAGAAGAGAAAATAGAGAGAAATGAAGTGGAAAAAAGACGGGTGCTATTTTAAGAGTTTTTACAAAGACTACCATGACTACCGTTGCAAAAACTCTTAAAATAGATCTGACGAAAATTTATCAATAGAATAAAAGTGACATATTGCTTTATGTAAATATGATTTTAAGGCATAGGTAACAGGGTGAGTTGTTTATATTTATTTTCAACTTTTTTAAAAAAAAGCTGAAAATTTCTTGCAAAATATTAAAAGGTGTTGTATATTATAGTAAGTACGGATTGGCATGCAATGTGCCACTCTTAATATAAGGACCTGTTACCTTAAGGGGTTTATTAGGAGCTTTGGTGGTTGAGTTTCTAATAAACCCCTTAATTTTAAACGAGCAACAATATTTTTTTCATAAATTCTCTTTAAGAGAGCCGACGGCTCTCTTAATTTGGTTTTTTGTAGTCTTTAAGCATGGACGTTTCTTTGAAGGTTTTAGACATTTTTATGCATTGCCTTTAATTTTAAGTTTTAGATTGTCAAATATTGGGCAATTTTATATTGAATTTCAGACCAAAAATTGAAGAGTTTGCTTTAAACCTTAATTTACGAGACCGAACAACAGGCAAGAAAGTAAGAATCATTTTAATAATGTAAGAGTTTTTAATTTGACATTGTTCTAATAATACCTTAAAGTTATATAACTGTTAGGTAGTACAGACCGTTGGGGTAGGTTAATAGCTAACAGGGAGGGGTTTTACATTGTATATAAGAAGCTTAATATCTTTAGGTTTTATTTTGTTATTAATATATTTGTCTTATAGGGTGGCAGTTTGCGTTAAAAATAAGTTATCTAGAGTTAAGGAAAAGCTTAAATGTAACTCTGTGAGCAGAAGTGAGAAGAGAAGGGCTTTGGATAATTTTGACGCTTATTTAAAGCGCATGCAACAAAAAAATGAGTAGTTGTGTGTTTCATTTGCGAAGATTAATTAGGGAAGTGCATGATCGGTGTTTATATTTTTGTTAAGCACAGGCTTTTAAATTTTAAGGCCTTAAGGTTAGTGATTGTGTCCTTTTGTTTTCTTTTGCACTAGTATAGTTGGGATCAAAGCTGCTTAAGAATAGTTTCAATATGGGTAAGTTAGTTTAGGATTTTATTGATTCTTGAGTGGTAGGTAATTTTTTGTAGACTTTAAATCTTGTATTTTTGCAAGAATTTGTTTATAATTTAGCAAAATGGTATTTAAAAATATAGAAGAAAAGTATAATATCTTGTTTAAGTCAAATTTAACCGTTCCTGATATTGCAAAGGTTTTAGATGTTAGTGAGTCTTCTGTCTTGGAGGCTAGGCTAAAGCTTGTAGGTGATGGGCTTCTTGTGACTGAGTTGGGTTATGATATTGGGAGGCAAGATACTGTTTCTTTGAATGAGGTTGGGCTTCAGGATAAAAACAATTCAGAGAACGAGAATGATCTGGATAGCCTTGCCAAAAATGCCGTTTGTGAGGCTTATAAACTTGAAGGAGAAAGAGATAGTTTTTATAAATTTTTTTATAGAATTGCAAATTCGTATATCAATTCTCATTTTAAGTATAAAGAAATTAAGTTGGGTTCTGCTTTTAAAAAGCTTATAAAGCTTAATGCTCAAATTCTAAATTTAGAAGGACAAATAGAGATAGGGGAAAGGAAGCAGGGGGAAATATGTAGTGCAGATGAATCAGATTTACGTAGAAAACTTAAATTGGAACTTAAAACTAAAATTTACAAAAGGAATCGCCTTGCTAAAAGTTTCATTTTAGATGACATGAAGGAAGATTATGATTGCCTAGTTAAACTTAAGAAAGTTTTTAAATCTAGAGATTTAAAGCTGAGGGAGACTTGAAGTTAAATAATTCATTAGTTTTTGTTAATATACAGAAAAAATTTAAGCAAAAATTCAATATTGATGTTACTAAATTTTTAAAAAGCAAGTTCGATGAAGTTGATTTTAATTTATTTGAAGAAAAATACTTAACTGCCAAGCAGAAGGCAGTTTTAAATGACATAAATCAAAACTTTTTTTCTAAATTAATTTTCAGTGGTGGGATATCTAGCGGAAAGACATTTTTAGCATCATATTTGCTTATTAAGTTTTTAATTCAGAACAAAAATCTTTACAAGAGGGATACTAATAATTTCATTGTAGGAAACTCAATAGGCTCACTGATTACCAATACGCTTAGACAAATAGAGAAAATATGTGGGCTTTTAAATGTAGAATACGTCCTTAAAACATCCAGAACAGTTTCATGTAGTATTGCAGGCATAACACTTAATGTTTATGGAGGAAAGAATAGCGATGCTTTTTCAAAAATTAGGGGAGGGAATTCTGGCTTAGTGTATGTTAATGAGGCAACTTTATTGCACAAAGAGACCTTACTAGAAGTAATGAAGCGACTCAGAGTCAAGCCAGCTATTATTATTTTTGACACCAATCCTGATCATCCAGCACATTTTTTCAAAACTGATTACGTTGATAAGGTGGATGTATACAGGACATATAACTTTAGTATTTATGATAATCCCTTAAATACTGGCAGTTTTATTGAAACACAGGTAATGATTTACAAAAATCTGGCTGCCTACAAGGCACGTATATTGCTTGGCGAGTGGACTGTAAGTACGGATACTTGCTTTAATGAGGTCATTTTAAATGAGGATTACATATTTAAAAGTCCAATAATGTATGTTGATCCTGCTTTTTCCATTGGCAAGGATAATACTGCCATTTGTGTACTTGAAAAGGTAGGCTGTAAATATTACGCATATGTTTATCAAGATAAAAAGCCAATAACGGACAGCTCTGTGCTTAATGCAATTAGTGTACTAGCGCAAAGCTTTAATGTTAATACTCTCTATATTGAAGACCGAGACAATACTTGCGGATATGGATTTTTAACTAAAATCATGATTTCCATTCGCAATGACATGGATCACTACTTTAAAATAGCTGCCATTAAGCCTACAAGTAATAAATTTGCAAGAATATGCACTCTAATTCCACTTTTTAATGCTGGTAGGATAGAATTTTTGCAAATCACAGACAGGAGCGTTATTAATGACATTTACTCCTATAGAGGTGACTTAAGATCTAGGGATGATTGCCTTGACGCCTTAAGTGCTTCTTACCTTCTCTTAAACCTCGAGCATCAAGAAAGACTTAAACACTTCACCAAAGTAAAATACATCTAAACATTTAATTCGACCTTGCCCAAAGCCCGATAGAAGGTAAAGCTACAGTTTAGCGTTAAGACTGTAGCTTTTGTAATTCTTCGAGTGCATTCGTAATGAAGGAGTCATCTTAAATGTACTCTCAGACGTTAAATGTACTCTTAAATCAAGGATAGTTCAATTTTTTTATTATTCATGTATTCTAAATTAAAATAAACATTTAATTTAGAAGGTCCATTTTAATTTTGTATTCAAATGAGAAAAAGGATTACATGACCCAGCATGTTGACACTATGAAAGATAGAATGGTTGTAAGCATGTAAAGTTGCTAAAGAGAACAGTTGATTTTGTATGAAACAGTTGATTTTGTATGAATCGGAATAGAAATCCAGAAGCACAGCATTAAAGAGGCCCCTTCGGGGCCTCTGGTTGAGTATTTAGTTGAGTATTTATATGTTTAAATAGAAACACATTTTAAATGTATTCGTCAGTATAAGGTCTGCACACAGTCTCTCGGTTAGTCTAGTCAACAAGAGCACAAAACCCCCAGACGAGCCTAAGACCCACATGCGGGAAGCTAAAGCTCATCAATGAACATGTACCTATGTCTTACAACATCCTATCCATCAAGCTATCAAAGCAAAAGACAAGATGGTGATAAAAAATAACATCCCATAACAAACCTACCCTAGAATCATATCTCAATTTAAGAGATATAAAAGTAGTTAAGTTTAGATTTTTAAAGTTTTTTTCAATAAACTTTTGTTTGTGCTTAAGAATAAAAAGTATTTGCTTAAAAAAAAGGGTACACTATCAGTGTACCCAAACCTAAAAGACCTTATAAATGCCTTAAGAGGTGTTTTATTGTCTTTAAACTCGTTGGCAAAACCTATGACTTTGCATCTGCCTTAGCAGCCGGAGCCGTAGCAGAAGCCTTGAGTGCCTCAATTGTTGTATTAAAGCTACCAACACCAGATGCAGGTAATTTCAATCCCTTAACCCCTTCATCAAACTTTTTCTCTCCAGCAGAGTCCTTAGCCTCAATCTTTAAAGTCATAGCCTTCAAGAAAGCGTCCTTGTTTGTCAACGTATTAAGCACGCCATTAATCCCAGCATCAGTGTACTCTTTACCAGTAACAGCATGTTTTTCAGTAAGGTATCCCTTAACCTGAGTTGTAGTTGCTGGAGTTGTTTTGCTGTAGTCGTGACTACAAGCTAAAGCAAACAGAGCCAACAAAGTTGTTAAAATAATTTTTTTCATTAAACATTCTCCTTTCATCATATCCCTCTGGGTTCATCACACCCTTATAGATATAACAACTTATTTAGTTTTAATAATGATAGCAAGTTTATTTAAAAAGAGCAAATATATTTTGATTTTTATAAATTGTTTATTTATAAAAATAGTCGGGTTAGCTTAACATTTAACTCAATATTTAACAAAATTAACATATAAGAAGGGAATAAGCAACACTGTTCCTTATTTTTCACAAATCCAAACAACAGAACAGAGAAGGTTATTAATTACCTCCTCTGTTCTGTTGTTTTATAAATAGTTTAATAATATATGGTAGTTGTTTATTGATTGTTAAAGCTTGAAATCAGTTGCTGTCTTTTGCATGTCTGGATTTTTTTGGATTACCTCTTTTATTAACCTAATCAGATAGCTTGATTTAAGTAAAATACTGTGTTCTGTAGTAATGTTTGTTGTACCATCTTTAACTTTTATTTTAGCTTTTATATTCTGAGATTTGGTAAGAGCAGGTATTGTCTTACTGTTACTACACAGTACTCCAAATGGATTTGAGTTTGCATACCCCTCTTCAGATGAAACTTCTTTTTTAGGAATAGACAAGGGAATAGAAAAGAACCCCTCTGAATATTTTCTTTTATTAAAATCCAGGCTAGTATCATCTTCTAGAGTGAGGCTTTCAACTTCAAGGTTATCATTTCCACTAGTTGATTCAAATAGCACAAGTGGCATAGTGTATTTAGTAAATTGCCCATTCAATGTAACAGGACTTACTGAATATGAGTATCTAACCTTACCTTCAAGTTCTGGAATGAGTTTCCCATCCCCTGATCTAATGCTTATTGCTTTAGTTTTAATCCATGTCACGTCGCTTGAAAATATAGCAAGAGCTGTAACTCTTTTAGAGCCTTCTAGGGTCTCATATTTTTCTTCTTCCTCTTGCTTTGTAGAGTGTTCCGCTAATGAATCAGATTGCCCAGCTTTCTTTTCTTTTTTTAAAGATGCAGCACCAGCAGCATTGTCTAGTACAGGTGACTCTGATTTTTGCTTAGTGTTTTCATAAAAAATTCTAATTTCCCTTAAGCCACATGCAATAAACAACACCGAAATGAGTGCTATAAATAAATTTCCTACATTCTTCATATCTTACTCCTTTTAAACTTATCATCTACGCCATTTCCCAATCCTATGCTTGCCTTAAATTAATCCAAAGGTAATTCAAATTAAAAATATTTCAATTGAATTAATGTTTATCAGTTAATTTTGTGATTGCATACAAAGGGCTTAATCACTGTCAAACAGGTGGGGTGGGAGTTTTTGTGTGTTATAGTTGAAGAATGAGGATCGCATTATTAGGTCTAATCTTGTCTATAATATCTGTTATCTTCTTAATTTTTACTTTGGTTCTAGTCAACGTCTTTGGGGGGTCTTATTTGCTTTCTTCAGAAGAGATTGAGATTATCAATCAAAGCAATACAGATGCAGTTAAGTTTAGAATTGTCTTGACAAATCAGTCAGGCTCTGTTGCTATTGTTTATGATTACAAGGACGCAGATAAAAGATTTTATCTGGATTTTAAGATTGTAACAAAGGAGCCTATTAGCCTTGAGGGCGTTTTTCTTAATAGCACAGCGATTGATTGGGAAGTTTTGCTTGCTTCTAATGATCAACTAAAATTTGAAGGCGGGCAATATATTTTAAGTTTTGACGATTCAATATCACAGACGGGTTTTTTTGTTAACCTTAAACCTTGGGATGGGTATTTAAAGCTAGCAGAATTTGCAAGGGGAGATGGGATTAAGCTTTGTGTTAAATGTAGGCAGGTAAGAACAGGTGTAGTTGAAAATATTTCCTTCAATTTAAGTATAAAGGGAGCTAGGAAGTTCTTTAATCTTATTGAACAATATGGTGCAAATGTTGATGGATTTTTGAGTTGACTCTACATAAAGTTATTCAATGGAGAACACATGAGTGCTGTTAAGTATATTTCATTAATAATACTTATTGGGTTATTTGTATTTTGTTTTTCAATTCTTGTGGTGCTATTTAACATATTTACAAATACGGATAGTACTAAAGAAGGGATATATTATTCCAATAGCTTAAATGACGATGTCATTATGAGTAGATCTTATTTTCAAGAATTTGAGTCTGGAAGTATTAAGAGTATCTTTTTTAAGAAATTAGATGTAAACCCTAACTCTGAGAGTTTTAAGCGACTAGATGAGCAAGGAAAGCGCAATTTAATAGATTCTTATCCATCTTACTACCTGGAATTCGTTGTAATCAATAATGGATTTCTAATGAATTTTAAGAATGTAATCTTTAATGAACTGGATGCCAGGCTATATAGACAACACCATATGGTTGAACCGGATTTTGGGTCTGCAAGCGTAGCGTATTTTCAGATTGGTAGGGGTGATGTTAATGACAAGAATTTGGGACAATATCCAGTACGGGTAGTAAATGTTTTCAAAATTGCATTCAACGACGCCTTATTTAACTCCTTAGTTAATCAGGAGATGTTAAGATTTACTTTAATTTCTCATGATAATAAAGAGTATAATTTAAAAGTTGATAATTTTTTATCCAAATATGATTTTAAAACTCCAGTATGGAATGAATAACTCTTTTTAAAATAAACACATAGGTTTATCTTAAAATTAAAGGTTATGTTGATTAACATTATTAATCAGTATAAATTTATAATAAAAATATGGTATTTAATTTAAATATATACATTTTGCTATAACATTGTTCTAAGGTATGAGGACAGTACTAGGAGGTCTTGATTTCCTAATACTGCCTCGGCTATTTTAGCTGTCTTTTATTCTAGTCCAGTTATCTTGTTTTATCTTTCGTTTCTAGTAGTTCCTGATCTTTAATGTGCCCGTTGTTTGCGAAATGTCTTGCTTTTACAAAGTTGTAATCAATTTCTTTTGATTCAGAATCAATTTTCCAAAAATAATTAGAAAAATATATAAAGACATATTTTCTTATATAGCAAAGAGTAGATCTGAAATACGGACAATCAAAAATTAATTTTTTCCAAAAAAACTGGATTTTTACAAATTTTAGAGTATAATTATTGTCTTAGTTTATAATGAAACTAAATAAATATTATTATTATAATATAAAGTTATTTAATAATAACTATTATAGAAGTAATAAGGAGAGTGAAATGAAGAAGATTAATATGATATTGCCTCTAGTATTGGCTGTAGCTTTGGTGGCTTCTTGTAATCTAGGTAAGCTTGGTAATGGAGGCACAAAACCAGAGAATACAAAAACTTTAGGTGCAAAAACAAATAAAAATGAAACAGCGCTAAATGAAGCAGTGCCAGAACAGAATGAGGTAGAGACAGGCGAGGACGGACTAGTAGAGGATGTGGAGGAAGAATTAGGGGCAATGGATGAAATTGTACAAGCGGATGGTAATGAGGCAGTAAACGAGGCAAAGGAAGCGGATAATGAGAAAGTAGCGGGCAAGGATGATAATGTAGAGGCAATAGGCAATGTAAAGGCGGCTGACGTTTCAAAGGCAGAAGGGGAAGCTGGGAAGGCAGATGATGAAAATCAGGCAAGGAAAGTTGAAGAAGATGCAAAAAAGAAAGCAGCGGCAGCGGCAAAAGCTGAAGCTGAGAAAGCGTTTAGGGTATTAAACGCTAAGATAAATAAGTACAAAAGAGGATTGGAAGGCTTAAAGACACGATTTAATAAGTTGGCAACAAAGAATGAAGTGGAAATACCTTCAGAGATAAGAAGTGTTATAAAAGCAGACAAGGATAAAATTCATGCAAGCCTAGGCCACAGTAATACTGCAATTCAAGCTTTAAATAAAGCAATTAAGACATTATCAATTGATAGTGGCAAGACAACAGAAATAAAAGTAGTATCCGATGTATTTAAAATATTAGTTGATCTTGAAGATACTACTAGAAAGATATTTAATGAGCTGTTAAGAGACAATATTCTTGAAAAAATTAAGAGCGATAAGAGCGAAATCGATGAGCTTGGCAAAATATTTGATTCATTTACTAAGCCAAGAAGTAATTTCATAAAGAACGTACAAAGAATAATAAGAACAGCAGCAACAAAGAATGATGCTACACGGGTGAGAGAAGAATTAAAGAAGATTATTGAGCTTGCAACTAAGCTCTAGGTTTACTCCAGCGGCACTGCCGGTTAGAGTATTAATTGAATTTTACTAAATTAAAAAGGCCATGTGGTATATGGCCTTTTCTTCCATTCTATGCTGCTTTTTACTTCTCATCTATCCCCGCCACCAAGTTCCAAGATTAATATTTTAGCGTTTAAGCACATGAAGTAAGCTTTAATTTTTTCAAAAACTAGAATTTTACTAATTTAGGCTATAGTCTTAGGTTGTAATGGAACTAAAAAATAACATTACAAATGGATAAGGTTATTTTTTAGTGATGACAGTAAAATAATAAGGAGATCAAGAGTGAAAAAGATTAATATAATATTTCCTCTAATATTAGTAGCAACCTTAGTTTCATGTAAACTGGGTGGATTTGGCATTGGCGTCGTAACTTCAAAAGGAAAGGTAGATGATGCAAATCAGGCAGCGACAGCAGATGAAGCCGAAAAAGAAGCAATTTTGAAAGAATTGAAATTCAAGAGAGATAGCTACAAAAAAGAAATTGCTGACTTAAAGGCAAAGTTTGAAAAGGAAGCATCAAGGAATGAAGTAACAATTCCTGAAGTATTAAAAAAAGAGTTAGGTAAATACAAGGACCAAATTCATGCAAGTCTAGGCTACAGTAATGTTACAAATCAAAATTTGAATGATGCAATTAAAGTATTAAATCTTAATACTACTAACGGCAAGCAAAAAGAAGAAGAATTAAAAATAGTCTATTATGTACTAGGTATGTTAATTACTCTTGATGAAGCTACTACCCGCATACTTGACAAGATGTTATCAGATGAGATGATTGAAAAAATGAAGAAAGACAAAGATGCTCTAGAAGGATCTGTAGCAGAACTTGGTAAATTTATCGGTTCAAGGGATGCATTTATTAGAATTACCCAAAAGGCAGCAAAGGCAGCAGCAACAGCAGCGGCAGGGGCAGCAGAAAATAAAGCGGACCTTACGAAGGTCAAGGCAGAATTAAATAAGATTATTGCAGCAGCTACTAGTTCTACTTCACCCAGTGAGACTGAGTAGAGCTTAAAACTACAATTAAATCAATTGAATTTATCGTAAAACGAAAGGGCCCATGTTTATGGGCCTCTTTTCGGTTTTATGCGTCCTTATGCTACTTATGCTTTGACTTCACCCCATCGCCTCCTCCCTATAAAATAAATAGTTAGCATTTGTTAAAAGATGAGTAAAATTTAAATTTTTTCAAAAATACTGGATTTTTTGAATTCTTAGTTTATAATATGTACTAAAGAATATCATTATTAACTAAGAATGTTCTTTAGTAATGATAGTAAAAAATAAAAAGGAGAATAAAGTGAAAAAATTCAGTATTATGTTTTTTTTGATATTAGTAGTAGCTTTGTTTGCTTGTAAGCAAGAAGAAGCAGGTGAGAAGGCAGAGGGAACAGCTACAACAAAGACACCTCAAGAGCTAGCAGACGAAGCAAAGAAGGCAGAGGAAGAGAAAAAGAAAAAAGATGAAGAAGCGGCTGCAAAGAAAGCAAGAGAAGATGCACTTACTGCATTGAAAGACAAGATAGCAGAAATCAATAAGAAGATGACTGGCGAAAAGGCAGCACATGATACACTGGGAACAACAGGACAGAAAAAAGTTGAAATTCCTACTGGGGTGACGGAAATAAGAGTTAAAGACACAGACCTGCCTAAAGTTTATGCAAGTTTAAATTATGATCAGGATCTAATAGACAAATTAAACACAGCAATTAAGGTATTAGATATTAAGAGCACTAACAAGAGTTCTAAAACCACAGAAATAGAAACAGTGAACAAGGTACTTGAAACGTTAATTGGCATTGATGATACTACTACAAAGATATTGGGTACGCATTTAAAAGACGATAAATTGCCAAAAATTGAGAATGATAAAGCTAAAATCGAGACTGCTACTAAAGAGCTTAAAGAGTTTATTGATTCAAGAGACAAATTTATTAAGAGTGCTGAAGCGATAATAAAAGATGCATCAAGTAAAACTAGCTCTTCAGATGTGAAGACAGCGTTAAACAAGATTACTGGAGCTGCTAGTGGTACTACCGACCCTAAAACTGGCGAGGCTGGATATGGTGCTGCCATGGTTAAAGCTATTGAGGCTAATGCAACAGCTCTTGAGAATTTAGTTAAGTAATAATTTTAGTTAAAACTAGAATTTAAGGCCATAGCGATATGGTCTTTTTTTGTTTTTATCCCTTGTTGATGCTTATATCTTAGCAACCCTACACTATTCCATCTTCAAAATTGATATTTAGTGTTTGAGCACATGAAGTAAGCTTTAAATTTTCTCAAATAAACTAGGTTTTTAACGAATTCAAAAAAGCTGGATTTTTTGAATTCTTAGTTAATAATGTATATTAAAGAATATAGTTATAAACTAAGAATGTATTTTATAATAAACAAAGGTAATAAAAAAATAAAAGGAGAATAAAGTGAAAAAATTCAGTATTATGTTTTTTCTAGTATTAGTGGTAGCTTTGTTTGCTTGTAAGCAGGAAGAAGCAGGTGAGGGACAATCAGGAACAGGCAGTGGAGCAGGTGCAGGTGGTGCAGCAGGGGGCCAATCACAGTCAGATGAAGCAGGTAAGCAAACACCAGGGCAAAGAGATGATGCAAGGCTAGCAGAAGAAACTAAAACAGCGCTTACTGCATTGAAAACCAAGAGAGATGACTACAGTACAGAGCTTAAGGGCCTAAAGACAACATATGATGCACTAAAACCAAAAAATGAAGTTTCAATACCTTCCGAGTTAAAAATTTTAACAACAAGAAGACACCAGCCTAAAATCCATGCAAGCTTAGGTTATGACAATGAGTTAATAAAGAAGTTAGACGAATCAATTAAGGGTCTAAAAATTAGTAATGCTACTACTCATGCTAAGCAAATAAAGACAGCAAGTGCTGTCCTCCAAGTGTTAGTTGACCTTGATGATGCTATTAAAAAGATATTGGACACTTATTTGAAAGGTGCTAACTTGACAAAGATTGAGAATGACAAGGATAAGATCGAAAAAGCTACTGCAGAACTTAATAAGTTTATTGCTTCAAGAAAGGAGTTTATTGAAAGTATTCAAAAGACAATAGAAAAAGCACATACAAATAGAAGCGACGAAACAAATTTGAAGGCAGAATTAGACAAGATTGCTGACAAAACAAAAACTACCGCTAACGCTGATGAGTCTGGGTATTATCATGTTACTGTTGAAGCAATTAAGAAGAATGTAGAAGCACTTTCAGACTTGGTTAAGTAGAGTTAAGAAGTAATGAAGTTAAAATTAGAACTTAGAGCCATAGCAATAGCCATAGCAATATGGCCTTTTCTAATTTTATGCTCTGTTATTTTTACTCTCTTTTGCTACATAAGACTCATGCCTCTCCAATGCCAAACCACCTTCAAAGTATTTAGTGTTTAAAGCAATGGAAGCAAAAATGGAATTTTTTCAAATAAACTAGAATTTTAATATTCTTAGTTTATATTCTTTTCTAAAGAACATTATTATAAACTAAGAAATAATATTAGTTTATAATATAATGAATAAAGGTAATGAAAGATAAGAAGGAGAGTAAGAGTGAAAAAGATTAGTGTTATATTTCCTCTAATGTTAGCATTAGTGGCTTGTATGCAAGACGAGACTGGTGGTAATCAACAAACACCAGAGCAAAATACAGCAGCTGCAGGAGGTACAAGCCCAATACAGGCAGATAAACCTCAAGAAGCATCAGACGAGAAAATGACCAAAGAAGAGAAGAGGACAAGAGATGAATTAAAGGCTGAAACAACAGAGGCGTTTAAGGTATTGAAAACCAAGAGAGATGAATACAATACAAAACTTAAAAGCGAAAAGACAGCATACGAGGCGCTAGCAACGGGGATAACAGCAACACAAAATAAAGTGGAAATTCCCGTTGGGATAACTGGTTTTACAGAGGCAGTAGACCAGGCTAAAATTTATGCAAGCCTAGGTTATGATAATGATTTAATAGAGAAGTTAGATACTGTAATTAAAGGTTTGAGTATTAGCGATGTTAATTCTCATGCTAAAGAAATACAGACAGTTGCTGGTATATTTAGCCTGTTAGTTTCTCTTGAAGATGCTACTAAAAAGATAATGGATGGTCATTTGCAAGATAAAAACTTAACAAAAATTGAGAACGACAAGAGTAAGATCAAGAAGGCTACTGCAGAACTTAAGTTATTTATTTCTTCAAGAGATGCCTTTATTGAAAGTATTCAAAAGACAATAGAGGTGGTGCATACAACTAACTTTACTTCTTCAAACGAAGCAAGGGCAGAATTAGACAAGATTATTGCAACAGATGAAGTAACTAGCTCTGCTGCACCTAGTGAGGCTGGATATCTTCATAGCAAGGTTGAGGCTGTTAAGAAAAATGAAGAAGCACTTGATGCTTTAATGAAATAATAAATTTAGTTAAAACTAAACCAGAAGGCCATAGTAAGTGGCCTTCTTTTCATTTTTTCCAACACAACAGCCAAACTTAAATTTTATTAAAAGAAGTATTATGTTTTTGTTAGTTTTAAAAAGGATACTATCTTAGTTTATAATATTACTAAAGGACATAAGTTATAAGCTAAGAATATTCTTTAGTAATATTATAAAAAACAAAAAGGAGAGTAGGAGTGAAAAAGATTAGTATTGTGCTTTTTCTAATAGTAGCAGTAGTGTTGGTTGCTTGTAATCTGGAAACAAAAGCAGATGGCGGACAAAAAACACCCAAAGAGCTAGCAGAGGAAGCGAATCAATTAGCAGTTGAAACTGAAGAAGCGTACAAGGCATTGAAAACCAAGAGAGATGCGTACAATAAAGAGCTTAAAGACGCAAAGACAGCATACGATGCATTAAACTCAAAAAATGAAGTTTCAATACCTGAGCAAGTAAAAAAAGTACAAGACAATAGCAAACTTCACGCAAGCCTAAGTTATGACAATGAATTAATAAAGAAGTTAGACGAATCAATTAAGGCATTACAACTTGGTAGTGGCGACAAGCATACAGAGATAGGATGGGTGAGCAGCTTACTAAGCATGCTAACTGGGCTTGAAAATGTGACTAGAAAGATATTAGATGATCTTTTGAGTGATGCTAATTTGAAAAAAATTGAGAACGACAAGGCTAAGATCGAGACGGCTACTGCAGAACTTAATGAATTTATTGATTCAAGGAATAAATTTATCAAGAGTGCTAAAAAATCAATAAAAGAGGCATACACAGGCAAATCCAGTCATGACACTTTGAAGGACGCATTAAGGAAGATTGCTTATATACTTGATGGGGTTACTACACCCGGAGAGGCTGGATATTGTAATGCCAAGCTTACAGCTATTGAAGCTAATTTAGCAGCACTTGATGCTTTAATGAAGTCATAACTTTAGTTGAAGCTAAACCTGAGGGCCACTTGGCCTTCTTTTGTTTTTATTCCTCTTCTACTACACTTATATGTCGCCATGCTCTACTGCTACCCCCAAAATATTTAGTGTTTGAACAAGAGGAGCAAAGTTTAAAAATTTTGTAAGAAACTAGTATTTTAATATTCTTAGTTAATATTCTATATTAAAGAACAAAGAAATAAATTTATATTGTTATAAACTAAGAATATTTCTTAGAAAAGAATATAATGAATAAAGGTAGAACAACAAAAAGGAGAGAAAGAGTGAAAAAGATTAGTATTATGTTTCTTCTAGTATTAGCATTGTCTTTTGTGTCTTGTAGTCAAGCAGAAACGGGTGATGGTAAACAACAAACATCAGATAAAAAGACAGTAGAAGCAGGAAGTACAAGCCCAAGGCAAACAGGTGCATCTCAAGAGGTGTCAGACGAAGAAATGGCGGATGAGGAGAAGCAAGCAAGGGCTGAACAATTAGCAGCCGCAACTACGGAAGCTTTTAAGATATTGAAAGATAAAAGAGATGAATACAGTAGTAAAATTAATACAGCAAAGGCAGCATATGATGCACTAGGAACGGCACCGCTACGAACACAGGACAAAGTGGAAATTCCTGGTGGGATAACTGATTTTACAAAGGCAAAAGATCAGCCTAAGTTTCATGCAAGTCTAGGTTATGACAATAAGACTATTGAAAATTTAAACAAATCAATTGATGGTTTAAGTAATGGTGGTAGGATTGATAATCCAGAAAGAAAGAAAACAGTTGCTGGTATATTTAGCCTGTTAGTTGCGCTTGAAGATGCTACTACAAAGATATTGGATGATCTTTTGAAGAACGATAACTTGGCAAAAATAAAGAACGACAAGGATAAGATTGAAAAGGCTACTGCAGAGCTTAAGTCGTTTATTACTTCAAGAGATGACTTTATCAAAGGTATTCAAAGGTCAATAGAAGAGGCATTAAGTAAAACTAAGTCTTCTGCAGAGGCGAAGGCAGAATTAGACAAGATTATTGCAAAAACTTCGGCAACTAGCTCTACTACAGCCGGAGAGGCTGGATATCTTCATAGCAAGGTTGAGGCTGTTAAAAAGAATACAACAGCTCTTGCAAGCTTATTTAATTAGCAGCTCTAGTTCAAGTCTAGCTCAAACTAAACCCGAAGGCCATAGCGAGATGGCCTTCTTTCATTCCCCTGGCAAGAAACAAACTTTAAATTTTTGTAAAAACCCAGAATTGCGCTAACTTTACGGCAGGATGTTATTAATGGTTTATATGTTACTAAAAAATACTACTCCAGAGGGGTGGTGTTCTCTGGTAGCACTGTCTGGTACAACAAGAAGGAAAATAAGATGAAAAGAATCAGTATGGTTGTTTTTTTAATACTAGTAGTAGCCTTAGTGGCTTGTAAGAAAGATGGCCCGCCTGGTGGGGCAATGTACAAGTACAAGTACGAAAAGTGTGAGTACTATAAACAAAAATACGAGAAATATAAACGCAAAAAACAAAAACACGAGGAGAAGAACAAACATAAGAAGAATAAGCACAGCAAGTACAGTGAATATGATGAGTGTGATGTCTACAGACCCGACTATGACGAGTGTGGGGGAGGGGACTGCAAGAAAGTTAGTGCACTGAAGGCCAAGAGAGATGAGTACATTAACTTAGTGATTGACGTAGAAATAAAAATTGAGATAAAAATTGAGTCACTAACGACAAACAATGGGGTACCCGCTCAGAGCATTAGTACTTCAAGGTCAAGTACAGTGACGGATGTACAAGCAATGTTAGCTGAGCTTGATAAAACCACCATAAAAGTATTAGGAGAGCACCTAACGGATGAAAACCTGGAAAAGATTGAGAGCGATCAGGATAAGCTTAACCAGGTTGCTGGAGAGCTTGATAAATTTATTACCTCAAGAGATACATTTGTTGAGTATCTTAAAAAGATGCTAACAGAAAGTAGCTCTAAAGTTGGCGTGGATGAAAGCCAACGTAGTGTGGTTGAAAATATTCAAAGCAGTGAAGTCAAGATTGCAAATTTAGTTAATCAATAAATTTAGTTCAAACTAAACCCTTAAGGCCATATCTGATATGGCCTTTTTTATTTTTTATTATCCATTATTTAATCTTTTCATTCTTCTCCACATCTCGCTTTAAATTTGATCAATGTAAGCAAGTCTTTGCGTTTTTGTAAGAAACTAGAATTTTACCAGTTTTACGGTATAATGTTTTCCTTAGTTTATGTTACCTAGGGGGTAGTAGTTTAATAAGGGAACATTACTCGATAGTGTAACGAGAAAGCAGGAGAGAGAACGCGATGAAGAAGATTAGTTCAGTTGTTTTTCTAATATTATCAGTGGTTTTAGTTGCTTGTAGTATAAAGGTAACAAAGAGAGGCAGTGTAAAACCGGATGCTAGGCAAGACTCAGATCAGGGACAGACAGAGGAGGAGATTAAAGCCGAAGCTGATGCAGTGCTTGATGCATTGAAGACCAAGAGAGATAACTACCATAATAAAATGGAAGACTTAAGGACGAAATTTAAAGAAAAGGATCCAACAAAGCGAAATGGTGTGTCAATGCCTGGTGGATTGTTAGGTTCAATAGACAGGGAGAAAATCTATGCAAGCCTGGGGTATGACAATGAAGCTATTGGAAAGCTGAATTCCGTAATTGGCATGTTACAACTTAATGATTCTGTTAACAATAGGGACAAAGAAAGGGAAACAGTGACTAATGTATTAACAATGTTAGTTGAGCTTGATGATGCTACTGAAAAGATATTAGACAAGCATTTAACGGAAGACTCTTTAGAAAAAATTAAGCAAGACAATAAGAAACTAAAGAGACTAGATAAAGAACTTAAAGCATTTACTACTAAAAGAAGTGCGTTTATAAAAAGCATTAAAACAATAATAAAAGAGGCATCAAAAAAAGCTAACGAGGCAGGTGTGAAGGCGGAATTAGATAAGATTACTAATACTACTATTGGAGTTACTACACCTGGTGAGGCTGGATACTATCATAGTACAATTAGCGCTATTAAAGCTAATGAAATCAATATTGGAATTTTAGTTAAGTAACATCTTCAGCTGAAACTAAACCCGAAATCCATAGCATATGGCCTTTTCGGGTTTTTAGTTGTCCAGCTAAACCCTACCAACATAATTCGGCTTTCAAATTAACATTTATGCTTCCTGTTTTGAAAAATGTAAGCAAGTCTTTGAATCTTTTGCAAAAACCTGCAATTTTGTTAATTTTATTGTAGAATATCTTTCTTATATTATAATATTATTAAAGGATAATGTTATTAAGTAGTGATAAGAATAAAATAAGAAGGAGAATGGGATGAAAAAGATTAATACAATTGTTTTTCTAATGTTGTTATTAGCTTTAATGGCTTGTAACATAGATTTAACAGGCAAGGGCGGCGCGGCATCGGATGACGAGAAAGATTTGGGTGAGGAAAATCTAGGGCAGCAATTGGGTGCAGGCCTAGTGGCATTGGGACGACAATTAGGTGTAAGGATAGGTGATGAAGCAGCAGATGGACCAAAGACAGGGGAAGAAAAGAAAGTAGAATTAAAGACAGTAGATACAGTAGGCGGGAGTTCACCAGTACGACAGCCAGGGACAGTGGAAGTAAAAACAGCAGAAGAAGTAGCTTTTGATGGATTGAAAACCAAGAGGGATAATTATAAGAACAAAATGGCTAAATTGAAAGCAGATTTTGAAGCATCCTCATCACAAAATAAAGTTGAAATTCCCTCTCAGGAAAAAGATTTAACAATAGAGGACCAAGCTAGAATACATTCAAGCTTAGATTATAATAATGGCATCATTAAAGACTTAGACGAGTCAATTAAGGCATTAGGGCTTGTTGATATTGGTAAGCAAAAGGAAGTAGATATGGTGTCTGAGATATTGCATACTTTAGCTGCATTTGATGATACCACCAAAGATGTATTAGATATTTATTTAAAGAATGAAACCTTGGAAACTGTTAAGAATGATAAGGACAAGCTAGATAAGCTTACAGCAGAGCTTGATAAATTTATGAGTGCAAGAGATGGGTTTATTAGGGAAGTTCAAGATATAGTAAAAAGAGCAGTATCTAGCAAATCTGATCATGCGCAGTTGAAGAAAGAATTAGGGAAGATTAATGAAGTTAGCACTACTGAAAGCATTGGTAAGCACCGACGAGCTATGCTTGAAGCTCCTCTTGACATTAAAGTTCTATTGGGTTTAGTAGGCATAAGATAGAATTAAAACTGTGATAAAAGGCCATATCTTTATGGCCTTTTATCATCTTATTACCACAAGCAAGAAGCAAGCTTAAATTTTTAAACTAGATTTTACTTTTCTTATGTTATAACTATACTCAAGTTACAACATTACTTAATAAGGACAGCAATAAAGTAATAAAGAAGTAGGATAAGATGGGGAAGTTTAATTTTATGTTTCCTCTGTTACTAGTGGTAGCTTTGTTTTCTTGTGGGCAAGTTACACCACGTACAGGTAGCGTAACTCCAAAAACAGTAACAGGCGAAGAAAAGGAGAGTGAGGGAGCGGGAACGGCAACAGACCAATTAAGAACAGGTGAAATGACGGGCGCAAGGGTGCAAGCATCAAAAGGAACAACAGGGCAATCTGGAGCAGGGATAACACTAGGGGTAAAGACATCAGCAGAAATAGCAGCACGAGAAACAGCAGCAGCCTTTCAGGCGTTGAAGGTTAGGAGAGATGCATACGAGGCAGGAATGGCTAAGTTGAAGACAGATTTTGAAGCACCATCATCACAAAATAAAGTTGAAATTCCTTTCGAGGTAACACTTTTAACAACATCAAAGGATCAGCCTAAAATTCATGCAAGTCTAGGTTACAACAACACCACACACAAAGAACTAGACGAGTCAATTAAGGCATTACAACTTAGTAGCGGTAACAAGAAAGCAGAAATAGATATAGTTACTGGGGGTGCTATTGCTATTAGCAGCACTTGATGATCAAACTAGAATCTTACTGGGAAGTAAGCTTAAAGACGACAATCTGGAAAAAGTTAAGGGCAACAAGAGTGAAAACGAAAGGTTAGCTGCACTCCTTAATGAATTTATTACCAAAAGAGATCTAGCTATGCAGGATATTAAAACTTATGTAAAGGAAGCAGCATCAAAGATAGGCAATGAGGCACAGGTGATGGACGAGTTCAGTAATATTATTCTTAAGACCGATTCTAAACTTCAGGATATGACTAAAATTATCTTAAATACTAGGATTAAATAATTTAAGTTTAAGGAAAAAAGGGCCTGTTTATAGGGCTCTCTTTTTTGTTTTTTTGCCTTATTCCATTTCTGTTCTTAGGTGTTTTATAGGAGCTATGTTTTAATTAGTGTATAAAACCCTCATGCTTCAAATGACAATAAACAAGAAGTTGGCTTTAAGAAGGCTTTAGCAACAGTGATTAATTGAGTGCATACTAGAACAAACAGGAAACAAAAATATTGTATTTTAAATTGAAATATTACATTTTAATATTTTTATTATCTAAGAATTGTAGTATAATGATGGTTAATAGTATGGGATTAGGTATCATTTGATAATGAGAAGAGGGGAATTATTTAGGAGAATGGATGTGTTGCTTTGGGTGAGTCGTTACGGATCAGGGGGCTTGTTGATCTGTATGACTCTTGGCGCTTGGGGGTTGGATATCTCGTTTGGGGTGTTGTGGATTTCACGGGAATTGGGATACAAGAATTTTAAATAGAAAATAGGGGGTCTTGTGGCCTTTTTTTAAGATACTTAGCTTTACGCTTAAATATCAATTAAATCCAAAAAGATAATAAGTTTAGAATAAAAATAAAAGTTACAGAATGGCAATAATGAAGATGATGCCCAAAAGTGTTATTTAAACCTTAGGATCAGTTTCTCTTCAAAAGAACTTATTATAATAATTCAATGTTTATTTTGTTTATTGCTATAGAATTATTCCAGAATGGGTAAGGTGTTTTTAAAGAAGGAGGAAAAATGATGCGTATTGGTATTTTATTTGTATCCTTGAGTATTGTTGTGTTTGGTTGTAGGTTGTACATTATTAGTGATGATTCAGACACCCCTGAGGCGAGGGAGCGTGTTGCTAGACAGAAAGCGGATAAAAAGGTTGTTTCTTTAGAAAAATCTTTAGATGATGTTCTTGGGGTTCTCTACGAGGGGGGAGGTGCTGCTAGTGCTAAGCAGAAGGCATTCTTTGAGTGGTTAAAAGACAATGATCCTGATTATTCTAAGAGGAAAGAAATAGCGGATGCTATGGAGAAAGTGTACGACTTGATAAAAGAAAAGGCTGAGACTTCACAAGAAATCAAAGAAATAATTGAGCAAGGACAGGGCGACGAGGGGATGAAGAAAGCTGGCCTTAGGACATCTAGCGACCTTAAGAGTGATGAGCAAGTGGGTGCTTTGGTTGGGTACGTTATGAGAGCTGGAGATGCTTTGGACCTAGAAAGCGGAGGTAGTGCTATAAAGACGTTCTTTGAGGAATTAGGGGCGGTGTTTGACGATAGTCTTGCTGATGGGGCGACTAAAGGCAAAGGCGAGAAAAAAGAGAGAGACAATGAAGAGGTTTTCAAAGGTCTTATTAAGTTGCTAACCGATGAAACTGATGGTGAAGAGTTTGATATGTTAAGAAGTACTCTTGAGTAAAAAAGAAGATGATTAAATTGTAAATTTAAGAAGTAGATTCAAGAATTAACCCTGAGGTGCTACTAACTTAAGGGTTGATTCTTGCTTAGAAGGCTTTATTTAAAATTTTTGTTGTACCTTGCTCATGTGTAAGGTTAAGGGAGAGGCAATGAAGAATCTTAATGTTTTGTTTGTGTGCACGCTGGTTTTCATTTCTGGCTGTGGTCTTTGTAGCAAGGTCACGTCTTTAGAGGGAAGTATTGAGGGGCGAGTAGTTGGGCCAGATGGAGAGGTTGAGTTTTCTGCTTCAGGATCTGTTTCATCTTCAAGAAAGGGTACGACGTCTGCAAGCTTAAGCAGTGAGAGGAAGCGTTTTGAAGGGTTTAAGGGGTTCCTAGGTGGTGCTGGTGCTGTTAAGGTAAACCTCGACAGGAAGAACGCAGCAGATATTAAGAGGTACGAGGAGAGGAGGAGAGCCTTTTTTGAATGGTTAGAAAAGAACGACCAAGATGATTCCAAGAGGAAAAGTTTGGTTGATTCTATGAAGAGGGGGTATAACCTAGTAAAGGAGGGGACCCAGAAACAGCCGTTGTCACATGAATTTGAAAATTTAATTGGATGGATACAAGGTTCTGATGATGGGAAGGGAGCTGGGAAGAAGATTTTAGAAGACGCTGGGATTACCACTATTAGTGACGTTAAGAGTGAGGAGCAAGTGGATGCGTTAGTAAAAGCTGTTCTTGCCAGTTCAAGTTGTGACGGAACTGCTTTAAGTCTATTTTTCCAAAGATTAAATGATGTTTTTGATGGCAAGCAGGAAGATAACAGTAAGGTTTTGGCAAAACTTCAGGAGTTGCTGTCAGATGACAAACCTGATGGGCCCTTTGAAAGATTGAAAGCTGGATTAGAAAGAAAAAGAGATTAAAAGATTACAAAATGAAGTACATTTAAAAAACGTAAACAAAGTACATTATAAACCCAGATAGGTCCTAGAGCTCTTAAGCTTTGGGGCCTTTTTTTTATATATTAGTGGCAAAGCTTAAGTTTAAGCGTTTAAGTTGTTTTGTTCTAGCAATTTTTAAAGATAGGTAATATAATGAGTAGACAATATTGATTTAGTTAAATGAATAAATTATCTTGTAATTGACCTTATAATATCAATATATTAGCAGGGTAGGGTTTTGTTTAAAGTAGTATGGGAGTGTTATTTTAAATAATGTTAACTTTCTAAAGATGGGTGTGTTGGATAAGGAAGAAGTTTCTAATTACTTAAGTATGAATCGTGATGTTAGCGTAGCCAGGAAGCTAGAGAAGGTCGCTTTGGATGCTTTAGGTACTGTTTTAGCTAAACTAGATTTGGTTTATTCTACTCCTATTTTAAGGGAAGTTAGCTATGAAATAGATAGAATAAAGGAAAAGGTTGAAATTGTTTCCGCTGTGACTTCTAGGCTTAATAAACACCTTTTACTAATAAGAGATAAGTTTTCTCAAGAAATTGCCTCTTCGTTTGTAATTCAGGTTACAGATAATATATTGGACTTATTTTATTGGATTAGGATGGATTTTCATACTATGGATGATATTGAAAGGCGCATTAACCAGGGGTTAAGTCATACTTACAACGAGCTTGAGTTAATACAGGAGGCTGAGGAGGAAATTGAAGAGACAGAAGATATAGAAAGGGTTAAGATTTTAAGTGTAGTGCTTGAGGTTTTAAAGGCTACTTTATCAGCAGATAAGGCTTTAATGAACATAATTCACGTGTCACTTAGGGCTTCTAGGGAGTTTGCTATTAGAAAAATCGATAGCGTTGTACAAGATTAATGCAGTGCAGTAAAGGCGCAAATATTAGTATATAGGAGGTAACAACTTATGAGAAATAGAAATATTTTTTTAATCTCGTTATTGTTTGTTTTAAGTTTATTTATATCATGTAAGAATTCGTACAAGGAATCAGAAATGGTTTCCATTGAGTATGTTAGCAATAATAGTTATGCGGGGTCTATTAACTTGGATTTAGTAAATGGATACGATTCTTTTACATTAAAGTATGATCTTTTCACAAGGTATTGTGACTTATATGCACAGTTTAAGGAAGCGGATGAGTTTTTGGTTAAAGATATTAAATTGGCTGGAAGTGAGGTTTGTGTTTCACCTGATGCTAACAAGACAGTTTACAAGCATGATGATTTGTGGGAGATGAGTATTAATATTGAATTGGGTCATTGCATAAAGGGATGGAAAGAGTTGGCAAATAAGGCTAGTGGACAAGATTTATCTTTTTCTCTTACTACCGTAGGGAAGGAAAGTGGTGTTAAGAAGGATTATGCTTTCAAAGTTAGTTCAAGAAATTTACTCAGATTTATTGAGTCCGTTGAACTTGTAAATCCTGATGGATTTTCTAGTAATTTTAGTTAGTGAGGTGTGTTTATGAGATTTGTTTCAATAATTTTTCCCATATTACTCTGTGTTTCAAGTTTATCTTATCTCTCAGCAGGTGTTTCGGAGTCTTGTGGTGAACATCTTTGCTCTAGGACTTACGAGATGAGAGTAAATCATGCTGGTAAAATAAAAAGTATTTTATTCCAGAAGGAAGTTTTAAGCAAGGAAGGTGAGGGATATCAGGACTATGAAGAGTCTTATAGGGAGCTCTTAGGTAAGTCTTTCCCCTCTTATCGCCTTGAGTTTAGAATACTTGGCGAGAAGAGAATGCTTAACTTTAAAAATGTTATCTTTGGAGGTCTGGATGCACAGATGTCTATGTTTGATATGACAGAGCGTAGTGCACAACTTGCAGGTATTAAGGATTTTCACATAGCGCCTGTTGAAAATAATAAAGAGCTTTTAGATTTAGTCTTTCCTGTGGAGGTAAAAAATACTTTAGTTGTTTATCTTAAACAGGAATTTGTTGAAAAACTTAAACAAAAGGATAAGCTTAAATTTACTTTAGTAGCTCATGATGATACGGAGTATGATGTTGAGCTTCCCAATTTTTTAAAAGAGCATGATTTTTAGTTTAGTTTATAATGGTTAGGATACAATAGAATTTAAAAGGGGAATGTCTACTGGGGCATTCCTTTTTTGTTAAAAATATTGTTCAAATTCCACAGCTTGGGCATGATTTTAGCTTAAATTGATCTATATTACCTTTAAGTGGGGTAGGCGTGGTTTCCTATTTTTAATGTAAGGGGTGTTTTTCTTGGAGAGTAGGGAGTTATTAAGAGGGATTGCTAGAACAGTTTTTATTTCAACCGTAAGAGTCGTCCGGTTTGTCTTGGCTGTACTCTTAAGCATTGTTGAATTTGTTTTAGTACTGCTGGGGAGCGTGATTGGTTTGTTCTTTGGCTTATTCCTTGGTGTTGGCATGCCGCCTCGGTGGTTCAGTTTGGCTATTGTGCCTATTATAAAAGAGTCGAATCTCTAAAATACAAATGAACAGCAGGTAATAGGCTCTTTTTGTGCTTATTACCTTTTGTTGATTTTATTCATACATTCTTCTTCAAGAGTTCATGAATAGATATTTTCTAACCGTGAACTCTTTATTTATTTGAACACGGGTTTAATAGCAAAGAAATGGAATTAATTTAATTTTAAATTAATTATTAACTTGTAATGAGTATAAAAATTAGAGTTTTTTGTTATACTTAAATTATGATATTTAAAAAAGGTTTTAGCAGGTTTGAAGGTGTGTTGGGTCCTGGGGAGAAGATAGATCCTTTAAAGCTTTACAGGTACTCAATATTTTTCAGGAATTACATTGAAACATCAGCAGAGGATGCTTTGCGTCTTGGTATTAAGCTGGATTTTTTAGACTCTTCTTGGGTTGCCTCTGGGTTTGATTTGTTATCTTTGGAGTTGGAGCTTAAGGAAGCCCTTCTTGAGGCTATGGTAAGTTATAGGTTTAATGGGGCGGGATATATTTTAATTAAACCCAAGTCTTTAGATGAGGATTTAAGCAGAGGGGTTAACGACGAGCTTCCTGCTGGGTTTAAATACCTAGACTATGGGCGGGTTCGGGATGATCGTGAGAGTGATTATGTGGAGTACTTGCGGGGTGATGGGACTAGCATTTTAATGCACAGGAGTAGAGTCATAATATATGAAAATTTTGATCATATATTAAAATCGCATGCACCCGTTTATACACAGAGTTTACTTCTAGATATTTGTCTACTTGAGCAGATATACCTAGAAATTGAGAAGAGAATTGAGCAATATAATTTTTTGTTTTACAAGGATGAGCAACTGGTTGGGCTCATGGAGGCTTTGCATGATTCTAGGACTCAGGTTAGTGGGCAAGGTAAGAGCAGGGGATTGTTTGCCACATTTTTTAACAATAGTGACAAACAGAGTAGGGGTCAAGACATGGGAGGGGATGGTCTTGGGGATGTGCTTGCAAAACTTAAGGAAGGTTTGAGTAATGATGGGATATTTTACAGTGCGGATGAGAAAGCCAGTTTGGAGGTAGTAAAGTACGACCTTTCTTTTTTAAAGGATGCATTTGATTTGGTTAAAGCAAAAATAGGAGCAGATACCAAGGAACCCTTAACTCGCAGTTTTAATGAACAGGTCAAGGGATTAGGGAGTGATGGGAAGGGAGACCGGACTAATTATGTTGATTTTTTGTGTACCGTACAAGAGGCGGCTGCGACTGCTGTTAACAGTAAGCTTAATAAATACTACAGATTAAATATGAGGTTTAATGACCTGATGACATTAAGCGATGATCAAAGATTGGAACAAGACCTAAAGATGCTAGATGCATATTCTAAATATTTAGAGATTATAAAGCATAATTCTTTAAGTGATATTGAGATAGAGTCACTTAAGAATAGATTAAATTTTTCATTTTAAGGAGGTTTAATGAAGGAGTTGGGGGAAAATTTGGAGCGGGATGCAAGTTTGGATGGGGTTGATGAGTTAAGCGGTAATGATGCGCTGGGAGATGAATTATTTAGTCGAGCTGTTTGGATTACCAGGCTTGCTGATGACAATCTAAGTGCGGGATATAACACACAGGGGCTTTTAAATGCAGGTAATTCGCTAACTGAGGTACTAGACATGCAGTCCCTTCAGCTTATAAGGAAATATGTTAATAGTAAGCAGATATTAGCAATTGCAGGCACTCTTGATATTGCTAACATAAGCTTTAAGACTAAAGATATGCTTTTAAGGCTTGCTAATGTCAATATTGATGCGTGCAAGAATAGCAATAATTCATATGGCTTGATGACGTTTAGTAAGGCAGGCTTAGGAGAGGAGTTAAGTTTAGGTAACAAATCAGTTGTAATTAATAGTTATAAGGACTTAAGGCAAGCCATGCTTAATGAGTGGGGACAAATTAGGCAAGAATTTTATAGCGCCAAGTCTTAAGTTAATTTAAAGGTTTTAATTTAAAAAAATATAAGGAGAATATTTTATGCAGGACGAAAGTGATCTGGGGGTAAGCTTAACCACAGTACAGTACGGTAAGAGTAAGGTAGGGAGTCAATTCTTATCTTCTGAGCAGAACAAGCAAACATTGGTTTTGGAAAAACTTAAGAGTGTAAGTTGTAACACATACCCATCCGTTTTCAGTAAACCTGACAAATTTGGGTCTGGGGACATATATTTTGCACACAAAGGGGGGCTTAAGTTTTTTGCAGGAGAGAAATTTGAAAATTATCAAGCGGTTGATTTTTGCTACAAGTGTGGTGTAAAGCTTGTTGTTGGTGATGGGGTTGGGGACAGAGTTGCACGAGGAGGAGAGGAGGATCTTTATGGTATTTGCATAGACTATGATGAGTTTACCAGGACAGCAACAGTAGTATCGGTTGCTAGTAGTTTTGAATGTGTTTTACTTGCTAGTCAGGATGTTAAATCTGGGGATAGGTTAGCTTTTGATGAGTCGGGTGTGCTTAAGAGGGTTCAGAGCAAGGGCACTTACATGCACGCATTAGCCTTAAGTGATGCTTTACAGTTTAAAGATAAAGCTGGGTATTACGGTGCAAGAGTTATGCTTATAAGCAAGCCGATTAAGAAAGATAGTTAAAAAAGGAGAATTAAAACATTGAGTGAAAGTCTATTTAATAATGAAGAATTTATAAATACCATAAGGGAATCTTTATCTATCCAAAGACCAATACCGGAGTACTATCATTTCTTTGATAATGAGCAAGTAGAGGTTAGTGATATATCACTTGCAAGCGAGAGGGTTGTAAAGTGGCATTCAAACCTAACAGGGCCGCCAACGCTTAAGGTTAATGATTTTAGTACGGTTGCTACCGTTAAGTTTAAGAGGCAAGTAGTGTCGCTAAACTACTTACCGTTTCAGTATGCATTTACGTATTATGCCCCTGATGGAAAATTGGACATACAAGCTGTTAATAATATTAATATGAGTGAGGGGCTCAGGTATTCAATAGCTGAGATACACAAACTGATAAGTGCTCAATACTTAAGGGGTGGACTTTGCTTCTCAGATAAGAAGCAGAATAGAACTCTTCTTCTTGATGAATCTAATCAAGAGACCATGTATGGACTACTTAATCTTCCAGGACAAATAGATAAGACAGTACAGGTAGGGGAGGCACTAGATTTAGTTAAAGCTTGCAATGCTGAGATTGGAGAGATTAATTTAGAAGATAACAGGAGTGTTCCTTTTAAAGTTTTAACTACCCCTAGGATTAAGGGTCTTTTGCTACAAAGATTACCGAATAATCATTATTCATACAAGGATATGTTATTTGATTGCTTAAGAGCAATAAATAATGATGCTGATATTGATCTTGAAACTACGAATTTACTAGAAGATGAGATGTTAATTTATCCAAGAAGCCCTAGACTTGTGTTGTTAAAGGATGGGCATCCGCCTGTGCTTAATGCATATACACAAATATCGAGTAGTAACTTCAGAACTAGTTTTCTAGATTTTTCTATTGGTAGTATTCTTGCAAGCGAGAGTTCGATACTTAGACTTAAAGTAACTTGGAAATAAAGATGAACTGCGAAGGAATTTTAAGTTCATTGGAAGAAACATATTCAAGGGTAGGGAGCTTGCTTATGCTTAAAGCAGAAGAGTTCAGCATTAGTGAATTTCATATGTATTTAAGCTTACTTGAGGATGTCTTGCATAGCAGGGACATAGGCATAGGGGATTTAAATGTAGGTAAGGCATTTTTACTCATTTATTATTTCATGGGATGTGAACTTAAGAAAAGAGGTAGGCTTACTCATTTTGACTCTAGTAAAGTGAAGGCAGAGAGATTTAATGAAATATCGGTAGAGTATTGCGACTATGTGGTAAGAGAAGAGGCTTCAAGCCGAGATTTTTGTATTGCATTTAAGAATTTATTGGATGAAATTATTACGGATAAAAACAGAGTGTTAATAGGAGTTGTATGATGAATGGAATTGAAGCAGTTAATTTATCTTTAAAGAACAGTATTAAAAGATATGCACAACCTATGTTTTTATTTAAAAAGGTCTTAGTTAAGAATGAGGCTAATGCTTCTTACGAGAAAAGGATTAGCAAAAATAATGTTGCCAGGTTTGCTGGTGTTTTCCTACCACTTACAAGAGAAGAGAAAATTGAGCTTTTTGATACAAAATTTTTTGCCAATGAATTTTTTGCTAAAGTTTATACAATAGATTTTCTTGATTTCAGGCCGGAAGAGCATGTGATGGTTAATAAAAATTTGCTAGAGATTATTAGCATAACAGGGTATGCTCAAAATGAAATTGGCTATACCACTTTAATCCTTCAGGGACTTTAGTTGCATGAATTTAACTGAATTGGTAATGGATGGGTATGTTATTAGGTTTATGTGAATCTCAAGAATTTCTAATAAAAATACTCCTTAAATTTAAGGAGTATTTAAGGAAGCATTGTCTAGAAATAGAGCTTTTAAATTTGCAGGGTAATCTTTATTTAAGTGATTTACAAGATAAGCATCCCGATTTACTTGTGGTAAGGCCAGAAGGATACGAGGGTCTTGCTCCTCGCGAATTAAGGAGTGGTGGTTTTTACGAGAATGTTAATGAATTTGGGCTAAATTTTACTCTTCATTTTATGGGATTTGTTAGGGATTTAAGTGAAAGAGAGCTTTACCGCAATTTGCATGGCATTTATGAGCATTTTTTGGAGTTTTTGCACTCAAATTCTCATAAATTCGAGTTTACGAAAAAGCTTAAGAGTTCAGATAGCTTGTCACTAGCTTATTACATAAATGCAACAAGTAATTTAAATAATAACGGTTTTGTAAAAGTTTCAGGGAGAAGAAACAGGGCAGTTCTGGGTTTAAGTCAGACCTACAGAGCGAACATACAGGCCACTGAGATTGCAAGTTAAAGTTGAGACTAGAAATTAAAAATTAGATTTAAAAAGGAGATTATATGCCACAAGATACAATTAAGGTTAATTTAATTGAAAATAAGGTTAAGCTAAATAATGTTGGCTACTATAATCCTTTACTTATTTACAAAAGTGACTGTTTAAGTAAAGGGCATTTTGTTTTAAATATTTCAAATTACAAAGAAAGCATAGCATCCATTGAGCTCAGACAGGAATACAGCAGTGACGAGACTCGGAAGAAGACGGCTGAGACACAGCGAACTCTTCTTGCAGGTAAGTTTTCTTCCCTCTTTGCATCCGAAGGCCTGAGGTCTGTTGATTTGTACATCTATCAAGATATTAAAGAGGCAACAAAATTCCTAGGTGAGCATGTACACACCTTTGTGGTATTCATAGAAGAGCCAGCTGAGGGTTCTTTAAAGGGTGATTGTGAAGCTTTAAGGGGGCTGGCTAGGTTTATTGTATTGCCAACTAAGGGCAAGGATTTGCCCAAGGGTTTAAAGGATAGGAGTTCAAGTGAGCTTGATGGGGTAATTCTTGTCTACGTAAAGGATAATGATGATCTACATCTTAAGTTTATATCCCAGTATCTACATCAAGCATCAATTTTTCATTCTGTAAATCCTTATGGGCTTACACTTAAAGCGAGTCCAATTTATGATGCAAGTTTAATTAGTGCGTTGCGAAGAAACAATATTAATTTTTATTCTCTACTCAATGAAACGGGAAGAGATGGGGTTTTAGCATTCAAAGAAGGAGTTGATCTTGCCGGTAATGCAATTGATGAGGCCTTTACGTATTATCTCTTAAGAACAGAAGCCACCCGTGAGCTCATTCGTATTTGGAGTCGTAACAATAGACAAAATAGCAAACTTAGCCAGTTAAAAGTTGGAGACGGCAACAACGCATACACAGCAGGACTTGAGTGTTTATTTAAAGGTTTCACAGATGCGGGACTGATTGTATCTTTCTCTGACATTAAACTTGAGCTTAAGGCAAGCAATGGATTGGCATTAAATTTATCAATTCGTGTTAAATACAATGACAGTTTTAAAAGTGTTGTCCTAGACATAACTAGCGATGATATTAATGATTATTTAAAAAGGGAGGCTGTTTAATGAAGGAATACTATTCACTAGATTTAGTATTTTTTAGCTTTGCAGGTGCTTTAATAGACAGAGGGAGGATACAATATTTAACATCTCCTTCCACCATGGCTACAGCAAGTACGGAGGACAGAAATGTTCCAATTCCTAGTTTCAGGGATCCACGTACCGTTACGCACATATTTAATTTAGAGATAACTAAAGGTTCTCTTGATTATAAGCTTTTAACCAAACTTAGCAATGAGCAATTTTACTCTAATTCTTCAAAATTAGAAAAACTTAAACCATTGGTATTTAATGATCAAATGGGCCTCAAAATTGTGTCCAATAGTGCATTTTTTGCTGAAGTGCCAAGTAGGAGTTATTCAAATGATAATGAGGCTGTTAATTTTGTAATACATGCAATCAATTGTGAAGTTGAGAGGAACTAGATGCGGTACAAGTTAAAAATTTTATCTAAAGACAAGATTTATGAATACACATTAAGAGATATTCCTATGTATGAATGGGATTCTATTTTGGGATTTGATGTTAATCAAGAAACTTTAAGACGTGAGCTTAACGACCTTTCAGTACTTAAAAGAATAAGTTCTTTAATGATATCTCCTGTCTTTTTTGATGAATTTTACGAAATTATTAATAACAATAGAAGACATTCATTTTTGTATAAATATGCCCTTCCCACCATTCTTTTTGCTGTTCAGTATTCTTTAGTAGAAAAAATTGAAGGACTTAAGGAACCTAGTTTGGTGTACGTTGAAAGCCAACAAGACTCTGGTGGGAATTTTGTTAAGTATTCTCATATTGATGATAGGTGGAATTACGAGAGCCTGGTTTCTTTGTAATTTATTAGATTTGTATTTAAATAAGTGAATTTAAACAAAGGTGCGATAATGAGTCATAATATTGCTTTAAATGATTATTTTTCATATTTGAAATACTTAAGGAGTGAGGCTTGTAAGTATTATTTCCCTGTTTTAATGGGTGTTTGTACTTATGAGGAAGTAAGGCAATTTAAATACACTGAACTTGTAGAAATCAACAAAATTGCTAATTTAAAGCTTAAGAAGGAAATTTATGAAAAATTTTTAGCAAAAAGGGCATGTGAGGTTTTATGAGATACGGCCCAGAACGGCAGTTTGTTTTTGATGACACAATTGAAGATTTTTTTCTACTCCCTGCTCCTTCTTTAAGCAACAGGCCTTTGCATCTTCCTGACTTAATGGGTTCGGGGAAGAGGACTTCCTGAGAAAGCAGATTGGATCTTTTCTTTCAGGAGTACGAGCACAAGAAGATTTATTTAAAGAAGGTATTAACAATGCTAATTTACCCTTTATTAGTACTCCAGAGTCAGATAATGACCTAGATTTAACCACAGAGGAATGCAGCGCATTGGGGTTTTGTGCAAAAGGTGTGTTGCTTGATCCTTTAAAACAAGAGGGCAAGCACAGTGATGAGAAAGACTTATCTGGTAATTTAATTGAAAATCTCTTACCAAGCTTAATACGTTTGCTGGATTTAATGCCTAGAACGGACAATCCTTTGGACTTTGCTTTAAAAAGCATTTCTAGCAATAGGGAATCTGAGGGCAATCTCGATTCTAGCTTAAGTAAAGCGCCCAAGAGGCGTGATTTTTTAAATGGTCCAGGCTCCCATCTCTTTTCTTCAAACATTCAAGATAAATTTAATATTAAATTAGATTTGCACAATGGTCTTAAAGAATTTAACTGGGGTAAACAATTTGATGGTATTGGTAATGCTAGACATAAAAACCCGAACACAGATTTAGTGCAGTCAAATGGTACTAGTCTTGCAGGCATTGAAGATGCAACTTATAGTGATTTTGAAAATAAAAGAATAAAAGACATGCTTGCAGATACGGGTAAGTTTGAAACTCAAGTAGACATGAATGATTTCATTTTAAAGACTTGTGGATTTAAATCCTTGCTAGCTAGAGGCGAAACCCCAAGCAGTGAGGAGACATTGCTTGATGCTGTTAAACTTGCAAGCCGTATTAAGACCGGCAGGCACGTGCAAGACAATGAGGAGGCTGTGTCTGTTGTGTATGATTTGTTTAAAGGTGACCAGAGTAGGCTGGCTTCAATTATTAATAAGACAGATCGAAGCAATAGTAATGCTTGCATGCTAGACAATAAACCCATCAACGAATTTGAAAATAATGAATGTTTAAGTGGCGATCTAGTAAAGAATAAGATTGATGGTGCACTTGCAAGCTTTAGTCGCAATTTAGACCCAAACGAAGGGCCTGATGCGAATAGCATTATCTCAGTGAGCTTTAAAGATAATGTCCAATTGCTTACAGACCAAATCAGAGATCTTTTAATTTGTGTAAATTCACTAGATTTCGAAAAGAATATTATTCAACCCTTAAGCGATGCTTTTCTTAATATGGAGAATGCTATTAATAACTTAACAGATTCATTAAAAGACAGTGCACAAGAGAATTGTTTAGGTAGTAATATACATGACTACAAGGTGGGCAGCGAGAGCTCCCGAATGCCCTAGGAGCTTATATGCATAGCATGCTAGAGAAAACAACACTACTTATTAAGGAAATTGTGAGTCAAATTTTAAGTCTCTCAAGTGCATCTAACTTTATTGCACTCTTCCCACGCCCTGATTTTAAAGGACTGGGGTATCTTCCTCAAGTTTTTTTTGTATTTCCCAAAAAAGGGTCTGTTGAGGAGCATTTAACCAGCATTAGTAGTCAGAGGGCAGTTATTAATCCTTCAAACAGGCGTAGTGAATTCGTTAATTATAACGTTACTGCAAATCCAGAAGTAATTACTCTGCATAACGCAACGCTCTCATCTCTTTATGAAAAGGTTTTGCTTGACAATTTAAGAGCTACGCCCTTTGCAAACAGTGTGATGGAGTTTAATTCTAACTTCATCAAGATGCAGTTTAGAGAAAGATTTAGAGCTGGAGTTTATTATACAGTGTATGGCCCTTTCATAGGGTTTCACGAGACGGCAATCATTAATTCCTTGAAAATGAGGAGCACTCCGTTTATTGATGAATTAGATATTAGTTTACAGATTAAAGTAGTTCAAACTTTTAATTTTTCAAACTATAAAGGTTAGAATAGGTTTAGGAGAATATTTATGGTTAAGGTTGTATGTATATTATTTTTATTGTTGTTAAATTTAAATCTCTTTGCAACAGTACCCCCAAGGCCTTTTAATTTCAAGAGCTGGAATTTCCAGCAGGATGTTGAGGATGCATATGGTTTAAGCTATGAATACAAGGAAGGTGCCTTACTTAAGGCAGCTGATGCAACTAGACAACGCAGAGCTGATCGAATTTTAAAAAGAATAACAGAAATTGAAAACTATTATGAAAGTCTTTTTAGCTTCATAACAGATAATCTTTTTTTCAAAGTAGAGGCTGAGTTTTTAAGAAAAGGAAACCAGCATAGTGATGATGATATTTTCATAGAAGTTGATAATAGGATGCAAGATATCATAGAAATCCCTATGGAAAAGCGCCTTGGTAAGGAGAGATATAGGCTTTTAAATTTTAGTAATAAGAATCTAATTGAGAGTCCCGATTACACCAAATTGTTTATTAATGTACAGATACAAGAGATTGAGTTTTTAGAAAATTACATTACACGCAGGCTCGGTATAAATTTAAGTATTCCAGCCGACAATGCAGTCAGAGCAAGGCCAGCAGGCAGTGTAAGGCCAGCAGGTAACGGTAGACCTATATCTAATCAAAGGCCAGCAAGTAGATCTAGAACATTAGGTAATGGAAGACCTACAGTTAACCGAAGACCAGCAAGTAGAGCTAGACCTACGGTTAACCAAAGACCCAATGGCAACGCAAGACCAGCAGGCAGCTCTAGACCCACAGTTAATCAAAGACCTGTTCAGAAGGATAAGCTTGAGGAGGAGGACAAGCCTGAGAGTAACACAAAACCAGTTGAGTACAAAAGACCAGCAGGCGGGAGAGAAGCTTTATAGCTTTAAATGACTTGTTAGAACAAACAAGTTATTTAAGAAGTTAATAAAGGAAATTATGTTGCTGTTTCAATATAACTTTAAAATAGAATTTTACAGTGTAATCAAGGGAATTCTGGGCTCCAGACCCAAGCTTATAATAGAGACAAAAAATGGAGCGCCCCTTGTTAACATTTTAATTAGTAATGAATATTCCACTGTAGGCTCGATGCAATGCAAAAAGGCACGACTTCAGTTTTTTAATATGCCTTTAAATTTTAATAAGTCTTTAAAAATTGGAGATGTCGCCAAGATTTACTATGGAAAATTTTCTTACCAGAAGAGTATAGATTATAAGTTCATTATGGCTGGCTATTTGGGAGCACCCATTGATTTTGATTTTGAAAATGGTGATTTTATTTGCGAGTATGATGTCTACCTTATGTTAAAAGACACATTTTCAAATACAAAACTTACTATTAAAAATTTTGGTGGTAAATCATTAGAGGAAGCAATAAGGACAGTATTTAACAATAAGGCCGTTATTTATATTAGCAGGAAAGACAGAGAACGCATAATAGATGAGAGCTTTTATGTATCAACTCTTAAAGAATTTATAGAAAAACTTATGGGCAAATATGTGCATTCAATATTTGTAGATGCTGGAGATTTGACCAGCGAGCCTGATACTAGGTTTGTTTTTATTAACTTTAATGCATTAAGCGAGGTTAAGAGATTTTATAAGAATTTACAAGACTATGCGCTCTTATTTATTCCTCAAAAGGAAGTAAGGGTATTGGGGCAGTCTAGTTTTAATTTTTGGAACGCCACACTTCTTTTCACAGACAAGATCAAGGTAGGAGACGGAGTGCAATTTGTTAATCGATATGGAGAAATTGTAAAGGCCGTTGTGCAGGAAACTAGTGCTCATTTAACCAATGTAGGAGATTGCACACTAAAATTGAAACTCTACGATGAATCTAATGAACTAGGCGAGGTGGTGTATGAATCAAAATTATGATATTTGCAAAAGTTTGGGTAGTCTAAGCAATGACTCCTCAGCACGTGAGGAAGCAAGGAAATATTTACGTGAGAATGTCTTTATTTGCAGGATTGGAGTCATTAAACAGTTTGATTTTGAAACTCAAGAGGGAATTGTTTTGATCGAAGAATATGAGGGATTAGGGATCCTCACGCGTAATATTTCAAATCTAAGGCTTGACCTTAAACAGGGCGATAGGGTGGTATTGCTTCAAAGTAGTATTAATATCTTCAACGAATCGGACAATAACTATTTTGATAAAAATTATTTTTACATCCTAAATGCCATAAACCCTGAATGTGCAAGTATTAAGATAGATAAATATAGCGTGTCTTCAAAAGAACTTGACATTAAAAGCGAGCAGTTAGGCCTTAACTCTAGGAACGTAAGTCTTGAGGGTGAGAGCATTGAAGTTTCTGTTAAGTCTTTAGTTATTAAGGCTGACAATATTGACTTTAAAGGAAGAGTGTATATTAACGGTAAGTTATTTGAAAGTCATACACATGGATCTGGTAGCATTGTTTATGTAAATGCAGCAGGCGCCCCTACTCCTGTAACGGGCAATACTTCAGGTGTTGTCTAGGCTTAATATTGCCTAATTTTTAAGTTTACTTAACTGGAAGCTTGATAAGAAGATTTAATACCAGTCTTTAAAACTATCCATACCAGTAATGCTGGTAGTTTGCAAGAACAATTTCAAATATAGCTAAATAGAGTCAAAATACAGTATATGTTAAGATATATTATATATTAATACCAAATACAAAATGATAATGAAAAGGAGGGTATTGAATGAAGAGGCTTGGGGTATTATTATTTGCGCTGCTTTCTGTATTAATGGGATGTGGACAAGAAGGGAGTGGTCTTCTTAGGTTGAGTAAGTTTTACAATCCAGAAGAGAAAGTAGGAAAAACAGACACAGAAGAGAAGGAAGCAGGGGAAATTGATACAAATAAAGCAAATGTAGTAAATGCATATTTATTGTTAGGATCAAAACCAGCAGATGGGGGTGAGGGCAGTGAACAGGGCTTAACAGAAGTTGAAGAAGATGCTGGTAGTGGAGCAAGCGAAGGCGCAGATGTGCAGGATGCAGGAACTACTGGTACAGAAGAAAATGAGGCAGGAGCTAAAGATGCTTCAGTTGACACCACAGATGTAGTCGAGGCAGATTCATTAGGATCAGAACCAGCAGATGAGGGTGAGAGTAATGGACAAGGCTTAACAGAAGTTAAAGAAAATGCTGAGAGTGAAACAAATGATGACACAAATACAGTAGATGAGGGAACTAAAGATGCATCAGAGGAAGACGCAGATGTGCGAGGGACAGTAACTAGTGATGTACCTGTAACCAATGAAGCGCCTACAACAACCAGCAGTGTGCCTGTAACCATTGACGTGCCTGTTGTAGACAACACAAACGAAACGGATACAACAAAGACAAATTCACTGGAAGTGGATCAAGTAGATGCAGAGGAGAAGCAAAGACAAGAAGCAGCGAAGCAAAGACAAGATGCTTACCTTGAGCTTGAACAAAAATTAAAGAAATATAAGGCAAAACTTGAGAGTGCTAGAGGTACTTTTGAAGCCGGAAGACATTCATTTACTGCTTTACTGGACAAACTCGGTAAGATGGGGGGTGTCTTTATGGATTTTGGACACTATAATACCTCAGAGAGAAGAAATTACATATATTCGTCTTTCAATTATGATGCTAATGAGATAAAACAATTTGAGGAAATATTTGTTAAATTACCAATCAATAGGCTTGACCTAGGAAAAATTGACGATCAATTTGTTGCTAAAAAGCTAATTGAGTTACTAAATCTCATTGGGACCGCAACTCATACTGTGTTAAATGAGAGTTTTTCAGATGCTAATTTGCTAAGACTTAAAGATAATCAAGACACAACAGTTGTTCCTACAGCTAGCAGTCATTTAGATGATTTTATAAGCGAAAGAGAAGCGTTAATAGACAGGATTAAAAGACATTTGTCATTAGCAGGAAATAAGAAGCATGATGAAGCTTTGATGAGAGAAGAGTTGATGAAAATGACTGGTAGTAAAACAGAGATTCAACAAGCAAAGACAAATTTCTTTAAGTTAAGAAGACAGATTGAAAGATTATTAAAATAGAGAAGATTGAAAATAGAGGAAGTTGAAGAATCAGCTTCTTCTATTTAGCTATTTAATAAAGAATATTAAAAAAGTATCGTCATTTAGGATGTTTTAAATATTGAAAGTATATTAAACTTAATACATATTAATATTTAATTTAATATTATAGTTAATATAAAAATGTTTATGTAATTACATAATATTTATTGAAGGGGTAATTTAATGAGAAGGAAAATAATTGCGTTTCTTGTATTAGTTATTGTATTAATGAGTTGTGGGCAAGACAGCAACAGGGGAAGGAAGTCCAGTTTTAAAAGGAAGACAGACAAAAAGATCACAAAGGAAGTCAAGATTACTGAAGAGAAAGATACTGAAGAGAAAGATACTGAAGAGGATGATACAGAAGAAGAGGAAGACGAGATTAATATAAGTAAAGATGAGAGGGATGCTAGGAAAAATGAGTATGAGGCAAGGAAAAGTAAGTTTCAGCTTACCAAAGGCAGTCCTTTCCAAATAGCTTATGATATCCTGGAGAGCAGAATCTATGCGCTAAGGACAAAGTTTGAGAGTAACTATGGGAAATTTAAAGATTATCGATACGAGGAAAAGTTTATGTCTGTATCTGCAAACAATCCAGCTGCTACTGAGGAAAGACTGAAGAGAGCACACGTGGCGCTAGAATATGAGCTTAGGTCCATTTCAGATTTCAACAGGCTGTTAGAGGAGTTAAGTAATTGTGATTTGTCTGTTAGCGATACGTTAATGAAAAAGATAGGACATATTGGATCACTAACCCATAGCATCTTATATGATCTTTTGTTAGAAATAGACGTAGATAGGCTTCTTTTATCTAGCAATGGTGCAGCCAAGGTTAGTGAGTTTTATACATTGTTTGATGATTTTGTTCAAGAAAAGGAAAGGTTTGTTACGTTGCTTACTATGTCACCATACAGAAACTTAAAAGAGAATTTATGCAAGATTACAGAACGTGATTCAGATCTTATAAGGAAATATGATCGAGTTGTTCAAATCTCAAAAGACTTGATGAATAGAGTGCGTGTTGCAAGTCAAAGTTAAATTTTATTGAAGGAGGAATTTAATGAAAGGGCATGTATTGGTGTTTTTCATTTTAGTTACTGCGTTAATGAGCTGTGGTCAGGATGTTAGTAGGAGTAGAGATGCGTAATATGATTAAGCGAGTAATAGAAGAGAACAGGGTAAAGCCAGTAGAAGGTGGTGTCAATTCAGCAGGTACAGATAAGGTAAAGCTAGGTGAGGGCAGTGTCAATTCAGTGGAAACAAACAGGGTAAATCCAGCAGAAGTCAAGGGCAAGCCAGTAGAAGCAAAGAAGGTAAATCCAAGTGAAGAGGGCAAGATTAGAATAACAGGAAAAGACAAGGGTAGGATTAGACTTAAGGAAAAGCCAGGCGGAGGGAAGCCTAGGGTTAAGGTAAGGGGCAGGATAGAGAACGGAGAATTTAAGATAAAGGAAATTTCTGCATCTTAAGAAGACATACCTAAAGATTAGATTATTGAAATAAAGGAAGCATTAGCTTCCTTTATTTATTTCTTCAGTAGACGATACAAAAGTATTTATATTTAGTACATTTTAAATATTAAGATTAAATTATATTTAATATATAATTAAATTAAGTTTAATATAATATTTAATCTAGCAATGAGTTGATACGTAGTATTTTATTGAAGGGGAATTATATGAGAAGGTATTTATTAGTGTTTTTCATGTTAGTTGCTATGTTAATGAGCTGTGGTCAGGATGGAAGTATTAATACTGCTCAAGAGATGGAAGAGGAAGATGAAGATTTAGAGGAAGATGATGAGATGGAAGAAGAGGAGACAGAGGAAGAAGAGGAAGAGATAGAAGAGGGGACAGAGGAAGAGGAGGAGCAGGCAAGTGACGGGGAAGATGGTACTCAAGAGGAGGAAGAGATAGGCGATGAAGAGAAGCAAGAGGAGATAAAAGAGGAGCCAAAAGAAGAAACAAAAGAGGAGGAAGAGGTAGGCAAGACAAAAGAAGAAGGTAATGCTCAAGAAGAGGCGCTGGAAGAGGAGAAGAAAGAGGAGCCAGTAGAAAAGCCAGTAGAAGAAACGAAAGAAGAACCAAAAGAGGAGCCAGAAGAGGAGATAAGAGAGAAGACAGAAAAAGAGAAGGAAAGGAAAGCAAGGGAAAATATGGCACGAGGCATTTATTCTGAGCTTGTAAGGAGATTAGAAAGATATCGAGTAGAGCTTGGAAGAGATAAGAGTGTGTTTATTGCTGGCAACCATTCATTTCCTGTGCTTGTAAACAAACTAAAGGGAATTAGGTCCAGTTATGCTGATCCAGAGGAGATGAATAAAATTTATGCAGGCTTGGGTTATGATGTTGATTCCATTAGAAAATTAGAAGAATCATTCCCAGGAGTAGTAGTTTCTATGTTTGGAAACCAAAGCGGTACGGTGTTTATTGTCGCTTCATTTTTGAAGTTGTTTGTAGATATTGATACTTACACCCAAAAGATTTTAAATGAAGCCTTGGGAAACTCGAATTTGGCTAATGCTAGAAGTGTTAAAGATCCTTCAATTTTGAATTCAGTTGGGCATAAGATGGGTGAATTTATTAGGAAGAGAGAAGAGCTGCTAGGAAAGATTAAAGCTTGTCTGTCTATAATGGAGGCAAATAAGCATAATAAAGCATTCGTCTATGGTGAAATGCAAAAGATGACAGATGGTAGTTTGAGTTTAAGTGCGGATTGTGAAAGGCTGGGAAAAATCTCGGAAGATATTAAAAAGTTAATTCAATCTAGTTAAATAAGAGGTTCTTTTATGTCTCCATATAATGGTGATATTAAATTAAATCTAATATATAATTAAATTAAGTTTAATATAATAATTAATCTAGTAGTGAATTAATGCATGGTATTTTATTGAAGGGGGAATTGTATGGGAAGGTATATATTGGTGTTTTTCATGTTAGTTACTGTGTTAATTAGCTGTGGTCAGGATGGTAGTAAAAATAAACAAAATAATCTTAATTCAAAGGGACACAAGACAGGGAAGAAAGTAAAGAAGGAGGACCATGGTAAGACGGATGAGGGCAAGGTTAAGCAAGGAGCAGGTAGTGGAGAACTAGAAGAAGGCAGTAAGGAAGGGGGAGTTAAAGTAGGGCAAGGAAAGGGTAAGAGCAAGGAAAAGGAAGTCGATTACAAGATTAATTTCAAGGAAGGCAGCCAGATAAAGGTAGTTTATGATGAACTGGTGAGTGATTTGAAATCACAAAGGTCAGAGCTTGAAAAGGCTAGAGGAATATTTACCAAATTTAAGAAGGAACAACCGCAATTTTTTGTGGATCCATTTAAGAAACATATTCCTAATGTTTCCAAAGAGAAACAGGAAGACATACTAGATAAAATACATGCAGCACTAATATACGATGTATCTAGCATTAGAAGGGTTGGCGAGACATTTAATCAGCTGCTTAATTGCGATCCTGCTGCTGGGCGTGGACTAATAAAAAGGATAGAGCATGTAGCGGAATGGAATCAAGAATACTTAAATCTTTTATCAAAAGAAATCCTATATAAGCTTAATAAAAAGAACCCAGAAGACTTCAGGAGAATTAATGAAAATTTAAAGGCTTTTGTGGAAAAAAGGGCAGAGTACATAAAAGAAATCGAAGCATTGGCAAGGAAAGGCAAAAGCAAAGGTAGAGACAATAAGATAGTACAAGAGGAGCTTTGCAAGGAGGTACTATCTGATCCTAATGGTTATAGTACAACAAAAATTAATACTACATACAATGTGCTTGGCCGAATCCGAAGAGAAGTGTCAGAAATTGTTAGATTGTTACGTTAAGTTGATAGATTCAAGCAGTGATTTTTAACATTAAATCTGTTAGAAGGAGGATAATGAAATGAAAATGTACAGGACGTTACTCATGTTGCTGGTTGTAGTTATGAGTTGTGGGTTACAGACATCTACTAAGGACAAGACGCTAGGCAAGACTAGCAAGAAGGGTGGAGCTAGAATTGTTGCAAGTAATAACAAGAAAGGTGAACTAAAAGGAAAGATAGACGGAGAAGAAGGGGAGATGGATGAGGGGGAGATAGATGAGGTAAGGGTAGGCAAAGGAAAGGCAGGTAAAGGTAAGGCAGTCAGAAGGAGGGGAAAGGATGCTGCTGCTTATGAAGCTTTTAGAGCAAGAGTGAGGGCGTACAGGGCAGAGCTTAAGGAGGCTAGGGATAAATTTGTGGCAGGGAAGCATGCATTTCCTGATGGTTTAGATAGTAGAGAATCTCTTGTAATAGTAATTAATAGTGGTAAATGTTCGTTTCCTAATATTTTAGAGGTTGTTGGATTTAAGATCAGTGAATCTTCTTTTCAAAGAACAGAGGACGTAGATGATCTTTATGCTTCTCTAGATTACGATGCAGCTCTTATTTCAAAGTTAGATGGGATATTTTCTAAACTGGATAAGAAGATAAGTAACAGGAGTACTGCTGCTAGTGATGTAATAGCAATGTTGAGTAATAAAATCGGACGACTTAATCGTTTGGTCTTAAATGAATATTTTTCGGACAAAAATTTGGACAAAATGGAAAGTAAAGGCAGTCCAGGAACTCTTATTACAGCCAATGCGCTTCTAGATACGTTTATGGGAAAGAAGGCAGAATCACTAAAATTGATTAAAGAACATATTGATGCGGCATCTAGGGAGAGAAAGGAAGAGGATATACATTTGCAATTAACAAATATAGCTAAGTATGGTGATGTAAAGGTGCACAATGCAGTTGGTCTTATGGGACTTGAATATGATAAGATCGTAAAGTTTTGCTCTGCATTTGGGAATTAATGAATAAGGGCGCAGATAATGTGGATTAATATTAATGCTTACAGATTAACAATAGAAGAATTAGGTCTTGTCAATTGTGTAAAATGATGCACCCTAATGTTCAGGCCTAGTGCATACAAAGGTAAAAGGGAGGAGATTTAGATGAAAAAATACAGGGTGTTACTCATATTACTAGTTGTAGCTATGAGTTGTGGGCAACAGACGACTAAGGGCAAGGGAGTGGGTAAGGCTAGCAAGAAGGGGGCTGCTCTTGTTTCAGATTCTGGTAAGAAGGAATCTAATCAAGCTGAACTAAATGAGAGGGGGCAAGAGAAGACAGAAGAGGGAGAGATAGCTTCAGGCGCTGGCAAGGGAGGGGAGAAAGTAAAGGATACACTTTACGAAGTCCTTAAGAGGAAAGTAAAGTCATATAAGGCGGGAGTTGAGAAGGCTAGGAGTAAGTTTGAGGCAGGGGGGTATGCATTTCCTTATGGTTTAAATGGTAAAGAAGTTGTATTTAATGAATTTGAAAGAAGGGTGCATGCGTTTCCTAATATTTTAACTCTATTAATGTCTAGAGGCGATATTAGAACATCGCATAATATAAATAATGAATTTTATGGAGTCTTTAAATACGATGTGGCTTTTATCACAAAGTTAGACGAAATATTTTCCAAACTACTAGTAAAAAAAGATCTTGGGTTTTTTGATTCTTCCACTAGTGAGTACAAGTATGCTCTATTTCTAACACAAGTAATTACTGATAATGTTGGATACTGGAATACACTACTTTTTGATCAACATCTATCGGATGAAAACTTGAATAAGCTTGAGAGTAATGATGATGTAACAGCCCTTGCTAAAGCCAATGAAATGCTGGACAAGTATATAGAATCAGAAGCAAAATGGATAAGAGCGATAAAAGCACAGATCGAGGAGACAGCCTTGAAGAAAAATAAAGACGAGATGCATGAGGGAATTAAGCAAGCAACTGGCTATTATAACCAAGGAAGTAAAAGTCAAGAAATTGACAATTTATTGACTGACATTACTAAAATCGGCAAGGCTGCGTACGATTATTTTGCCAAATTGACTAAAGACTAAGAAGTGATAAATATGAGCCTGTATGTTGTCCTTATCTGGGTGTGTTACAATAACATGTAATGATTATTAGTTTGTATTAATCATTACAGGAGGATATTTTATGGAAAGAGTTAGCATAATAATGTTTTT
Organism: Borrelia sp. RT5S; assembly: GCF_021165755.1. Lineage (NCBI taxonomy): Bacteria > Pseudomonadati > Spirochaetota > Spirochaetia > Spirochaetales > Borreliaceae > Borrelia > Borrelia salvatorii. Next base: position 27,034 of record NZ_CP088942.1, on the reverse strand, counting down.
GTTATTTGTAACGCTAACAACAGTTTTAGCTCATACCCAAACGGTAATTGTGGCACAGGGGAGGACTACAAAGGCTGCAATGAAAACATCTGAGGAATTAGAGATTGAAGGGGAAGCAAGGGAGCGAGCTTATGATGAACTTGAGAAAAAGTTACGTGAATTAAGGGAAGAACTTACAGAAGAAAAGAATGAAATGAAGGGTTCATTTACTGCTCTTGAATCTAAAATCAAGGAGTTGCCAAAAAATATGCAACTGGGTAAGGGAGATAGTGAAGCTGAGAGATTAGACAAAATTTGTGCAGGATTGGGGTATGATGCAGATTCTATTGGAAGGGTAGAGGAAATACTAGAGAAATTAGCAGTATCCGGTTCCGATAAAGATGTTGCTTATAGATTATTAAACCTGTTGTATGGAATTGGAAATTTTACTCATCAAGTCGTAAATGGGAATTTGGGGGAAACAAGCCTATCTAAACTTAAGGGCAATAAGAACATAGTAGACATTAGTGACATGTTTAATGAATTTGTCATCTTAAGAGAAGAAGTTATTGAAAGAGTTGATGATCAAATAGAGGTAGCTGTAGCTCAAAAGAATTCTAAGCAGAGAATGTTAGCTGAATTGAGTAAAATTACCAGAAGCAATGCAGAAGTTTATAAGAAAGTATACGGAAAGCCAAATTCTCTTTTTGAAATGCAAAAAGAGTTTGAAAGATTAATTAAATAAGCATTATTAAAAGAATGTAGAAGTCAAATAAAATGGCATCTACATTCTTAAAACACGCCAAAAAGCCCACAAAGAAGTAAAACGCAAGGAATAAGTATTATTTAAAAACATTAAATAATACAAAGTTGACAAAACAAAGTAAAACTAGTACAATATGAAACCATTATAAATATGTAGCATTAGCATTAGATACTACATATTAAAATGGATGATTATTTAATTAATTGTCTAGAGGAGGAAGATTATATGAAAAAATTTGAAATGACAATGTTTGTGTTGTTTACCGTTTTAATGATAAGTTGTGGGAATGATTTGCCCTCAAAAAGCCTACAGAAGGAATTAGGAATAGGAAGTAAGGGGGATGTTGAACAACCATCAGTGCCAGCGGAGGATCAAACACCAGCACAACATCATCCGATAGTAGCACCTTTAGCGCCAACAGCTGAGGAATTGGCATTAGAAGCTAGAAAAGAAGCAGCTAGGAAGGCAGTGAAAGCGGGAGCAAGCGCATTTGGGGCACTAGCGGATGAAGCGAAACAAAAGAAAGCAGCAAAAGAATTAGAAGCTAGAAAAGAGGAAGCCAGGAAGGCAGTAGCAGCGGGATCAAGTGCATTTGAAGTACTAGCAGCGGAAAAGGCAGCAGCAGCAAAGCCAGCAGTAGCACCTTCAGCACCAGCAGTTGGACCAAAACAACCAGTACAACAACCAGTAGTAGCGCCTGCTGGGCCAGCAGCAGCGACAGTGGGACAGAAAGCGCCAGCAGCTCAATCAAATATAGTGTTAGGTGCTGTGTTTCAAAAAGTAAAAGCAGCTATGGCAAACAAGCAACCAGCAGCGGGTGCGGGCGTACAAGGGGTATCAGCACCGTAAAGTGAATTAGGGTGTAATATCTCTGTAGATGATGCGGATTTAGTTAAATAAATAAGCATATTAACTTGAAAAATAGAGGTCAAAGAAAGAGGCCTCTTTTTTTATGGACAAAGATACTTCCCTTCAAGCATAGCCCAGGTGTAAGTAAATTTTAAACAAAAGGCCACCAAGAAGACACATGACGAACCAAACCTGATATTAAGCTAACGTCTTATGTATTACTAAAAAGATGCCGTTCCTTCAAACTGTTTAGCATCACTTTGCGCTCCAGTCTCAAGCACTCTATGAGAGTGTGCACTCTCTTCAACTAAGATATCCCCACTAACAGACGCTCATTGTTTGATTTTCAATAATATGTCGGCCACTCTTACAACGCCCCGCAGCATTTCTCTCACAACGAGCCATGCACACCAGCAACAAAGACATCGTCAAGCATTGTGTTCTCTAAATTTACAATCCCAAACAACTTAAGTTTTCTAATGCAATGGACCCTAGACAATTATAGTATAGATTTCTTGAATAACAAAGAAGGTATTATTGCCCATCTTATTTTCTTACCTTTTAACTTTTATATAAAAGCGTTCTTACACAATTTAAACTGTTTTACTATAAAAATTTTCTTAATAATTAAATGGTATATATTTCTTATAGAAGGAGAAAATAAGTCATGAATATGCGAACTTTTAAGAGTTTAATTCTAATATTGGTATTTATGTTCTTTGGTTGTAAGGACATAAAAGATGCTAAAAATGTAGGTTTATTAGATGAAGATGATGAAGAGGAGGAGACTGAGGATTTTGATTTTGAAGATGAGAACACAATAGAAGGTTTGATTGCAAAATATCAACTCTCTCCTGAAGAAAGGCATGCAGTTCAATATTTAAAGAGTGTTTTAATCAACCCCCTTATTGCAAATGATGTTGCTGGTATTAAGAATTACACAGAAGAGGAGTTTCATGAGTTTTTATTGATGCTGGGTTTAAATAAAACTAAGGAAGCTATTGCGGACATAGTTGTGACCATGAGGGCACGGGATGAGGTGCAAGATGCAATATACGACATGGCAGACGATCATCCACAGAAACAAAATTTGGAGAGCCAATTGAAGGGAAGGGAAGATGAATATTTAAAAGATTTAAAAATATCTTGTAGTAGTGATGAAGGATATGAGGGGGCATACATAGCTTTAAGAGCTAATAGTAGTTCATTTATGTTTAAAGCACTCAAGGGTCAAATAGATGATACCCTGGGAAATTAAGTTTAAAGGGCAGCAGAGAATAATTCTTGCTGCCTTTGGCTAGTTTATCTTTCTTGTCACAAGATGCGGGGGCTTGAAAAAAGAATACAAGTCAGTTAATAGGGCAATAGTAGCTCAGTATTAAATTGAGTTGGGAAGAAGTTTAGTATATCTTAGAAATAAGCTCGATTTGTTTCTGTTTAAGGGCTGGCTTTAGTGTAAGAGCAGAATTTGCCAAAGGGACAAAGAACAGATAATAGTTGATTTAAGGATTTTGTGTAGATTTTTGGTAGGCAATTAGCGAGGCTTGATTAGTAAGGACAAATTTTGCATTTGTAGTGTTTTACTAAAATCATCTAATTCATTATATGATCTTTGAGTTTTTCAGCGATATTGTAGTAGATTTCTCCTTAAAGAGGGGGTAATGAATGCCAATAAATAGGAATTTTATATTTGTAATTCTACTGAGCTTTTTAAGTTGTGATTTCTCGTCACTAGAAAAGGCTAAAGAGGTGGCGGGAGAAGTCCGGTCCATTTTGGAAAGTGGCGAAGATGTTGAAGTTTCGGGATATGCTGATTTGGCAGTAACTAGAGAGGAAATAGACGGTGTGGAAGTGGCTGTTTTATCAGGAAATGCTGGGATAGGGGTATCTTCGGCCTCAGGTTCTGTTGGTGTAAATGTGGAGGGCTCAGGCTATGTTGATGCAGCAGGTAAGTTGTCAGGGCATACGGTTGTTTCAAGTAAGGTTGAGACAGAAACGGGAGCAACAGGTACAACGGTTTACAGTAGTAATACCCACGGGACAGTGGCCGGAGTGTCTGGATTTAGTGATGCAGTGGAAATAACAGAGGCTACATCACCATCACCATTGGGTGTTGTCTCAGGCTCATATACTGGGGAGATGGAAGAAGTAGAAGAAAATGACTTAGAAGAAAGTGATACACTAGACTCAAGCATATACTATGGTACACATTACAGCGGGGGTACTAGTTCTGCTGTGGGGTATTATGGTTCAACAGGGTTTCCTGTGTCAGGTACTCACACTGGAACAGTTGTTAAAAAAACACATGGTGCCCACTTGAGGGAAGCCAAAACAAGTGTGAAAGAATCACTTAGGCTAGTTAAAAAGATAGCAAAGGATTATAACTCTTTTAGTTTTTATCGAGCTGTAAGTCAAGGCACGAGGAATCTTGGGTATCCCAAGAAAAGGGAAAAAGCTGCCGAGAAGGCTGCTGAATATACAAACGAACGCCTAAATGAAGACTTAAATGCTCTTTTAAATGCTATTAAACAATGCCTTAACGCTGCGACTGCTGCAACTGGTGGTGAAGGGAATTTCAAGAGCGAGCTTAAAGCAAAGGAGCAATTGGAGGAGGTTAAAGGAGAGATAGAAAAGTTTGTTGGGGAAGTTAAGTCAGAACAGAAAACAGAAGAGTATGCGTATGGCGCTAAGTATGGCGCTCGTCAAGTAAAGCTTTCTAAAATGGAAGAATCTTTGAAGAATATAAAACGCTTGCTGTACAGCTTTAACAAAGATAGCAACCTTGACGATTAAACTTTATTGATATAAATTTGCTTTGATTAAACGTAAAACAGACTACTCTAGGGTAGTCTGTTTTTGTTTTAAGAGACAAGAGGGTTATTACTAACCCTCTTGTTGGTTTAGTTTGATAAATAAATGGTTTTGAAGTATGATTACTCTCCAGAGGTTAAAAATATGAGAATGACACGACAAAGCAAGTTTTTATGTTTAAGTATTATCTTACTACTAAGTATCTTAAGTTGTAATTTATCTGCTCGAGATGAGTTTGGAAGGGTAACAGGAGAGTCTAACACTGTTTCACAGACGGATGTTGTTAGTTCTAGTTTTAAAAGACCGATTGCAGGTGGTAGAGGCACTAGGACGGTGATGAATGAAAGTGTTAATAAGAGCTCAGTAAGTAGAAGCAGCACTAGATCAAGTACAGGTGGTGTTTCTGTTAGCGTACGCCAGTAGTCCAGAGTATTTTCAGGCCTGCTTGAGGGAAAGGCACATGGCCTATTTTAATTCCTTAATGCAACAAACTAGGCTACATTACATAATAACAAAAACGCCCACTGGCTGGACTGAAAGCGCAGTGGGGCGTTACTTAGAATCTGCTTTTACAGATTAAACGAAGAGTCGACTGCTACAATACATTCAATGATCCTAGTACTTTATTACGTATTGTGTGTAGTGTTTGTGCAACTTGGAATACACCTGTTTGACCGAGTTGTAAAGATCTACAAATTTGGGCATAAACTTTTTAAAGCTTTTGTCAACTTTATTGTGGTCAAGAATGTTTACTGCCGAGAAAAACTCCTTTATATATTTAGGAATTAGCGGCAAACGTCTTTCCAATGATTCTTTGTATTCATGGTAATGTTTTTGTACTCCTTCCGAATCTTCCTGTCTAAGCATGTTTGAAAGCTCTATTGTATCCGCAAGGAGTAGACTCAGAGCGTCTAGTTCATACAAAAGATATGCTGCTTTGTCTGGATTTTTGTCCCTAAGTTTGGTTAAAAACTTAGATGATTTATTGAACAAAGCCTTTTGTGACTCAGTAGAATTAGGTTTTTTACTTTCTGAAATCATTAAGCACAATTTTAATTTGTGCAGTAAGTCTTTCTCAGGTAGTGATTTAAAAGAATTAATACTTGCAATGAAAAAACCGTCAAGGTGTTTTAAATTTTCAAAATTAGTTTTCCACTTGTATACCCTTACTTCTTCTTTTGTCACGCCAGATCCATTTAGAGAAAACAAACTTACTGAACATATCAATAATGCAGACAATAAAATGGTTCTTGTAATTGAAATTATAAATACCATAGATACCTTCTATTTTAAAATATAATAAGTCAATATATAGCATTTATTAAAAGTCACTATATGGCATGTAAAAGGTAATTTAGGGGGAAGCATTTTAATAATAGGAAATACGGCGAAATATATACCATTGATTTGAGTAGATTTGCGCAACAGCGGGTAAAATTATGGCCCGTGTACTCAGGTTGAGCCGTTTTGGTTTAAAGCAGAGGTGTGTAAATAAATATAAGCCTGAGCCTAAACCCAAGCTTATAAGTGTGCTGTGGATAACCAATACCATTCTATTAATTTAAAGCGTCGTCCTTACCTAACAAGTTTGCTTTGTACTTCTCTCTGCTTTACTATCAAGCTTAAAGAGAGTTAAATGGCACCCTTTGCCACATACGGACAACATAAGATCTGCTTTCATAGCAGTCACTGACTTTAAGTATAGTTCCATTTAGAGTTATTGCATCCTTTAACGCACTAGCTTATAGGTTAAATTTAAACAAAGATACTTCTTGTTGCCTAGTTAATAAATATAATTTTATTTTTACCCTAGGGTACAAAAAATTAATATATAAACCAAATTTTATGTGCCAAAAGTAATGCTATTTAGCAGTGTTGTAGCACCTTTTACTCTTCAAGTGAGAAAGTTAGTCTTTAAAAATGCTTATTAAATGTTGTTTAACATTGCAAACTTTTGTGCTAACATTTACCTACTAATTTTCATTCATAAGATATTAAAGTAGTGAAAGGGTAGATTTCATTTAAACAAAAAGAGCTTACTATTGATTTAAGATGGCTTATAGGGTGATTTAGGTTAATATTACTATTTATAATTGGGGCTAGTGTTGGAAGGTCTTTGTCTGGGGTCCGAAGGCTTGAGGGTAGCACATTAGTAATTTGATTAAGAGATTAAGTTAGATTATATGGGGAAGTAAATTATGCATGAACATGTACAAGAAGCGGAAGAAATACTAGACAAGGAATATAAGGTTTTGTGCAAGGGGTTCTTAAGACTTGTTGACTACATGGGTAGTGATGAGCGAATAGTTAGTGCGGCTAGGGTTTCTTACAGGGATTCTAAGGCAAAGCGGGACAGTGCTGGTCTTATTGATTATCTTATAAGAAATGAGCATACAAGTCCTCTTGAACAGGTGGTGCTTACTTTTCATGTAAAAGCTCCAATATTTGTTGCAAGACAATGGATGAGGCATAGGACAGCAAGGATTAATGAAGTTTCAGGTCGTTATAGTGTAATGAGGGAAGAGTTTTATGTTCCCTCTGGGGGTGACATTAACAAACAGAGTGTTACTAACAAGCAGGGGCGTTCTAATGTAAGAGTTGACGAGAAGACTGCTGAGAATTTGATTAATAATTTAGAAGAACACTATAAGAGGTCTTATAAGGTTTATCATGACATGGTAGAAAGTGATGTTTCAAGAGAGATAGCAAGGATATCCTTGCCTTTAAGCTTGTATACTGAATGGTATTGGCAGATTGATTTGAATAATTTATTTCACTTTGTTAAATTAAGAATGTCGTCTCATGCCCAGAAGGAAATAAGGGAATATGCTATTTTGGTATTAAAGATTGCAGAAAGGGTAGTCCCATTAGCTACTGCTAGCTTTAAGAATCATATTCTGGGGGGTGTTATGCTTTCAAAAGATGAATTGCGCGAGATTAAGAGGGTATTAGATCTTTCTAGGCTACATTTGTCAGAGCTTGAATTGAAGAGACTGAAAGAGAAGCTTGGTTTATGAAAAGAGAGGGTTAGCTATATTTTAGTAGTATATGCTTCAAAGACGGGAAATGTAGGGCGCTTTATTGCAAAAACTGGTTTGCAAGATGTCTTTCAAATAGAGACTGGAGATGAGACTGTGGGGGAGCCTTATGTTTTGCTTACTTATACAGCTCCTTTTGGCAACATACCACCTGAGGTAGAAAAATTTTTGGTTAACAACTGGAAGTTGATGGTAGGAGTTGCTGGGAGCGGTAACAAGAACTGGGGAGATTCTTTTTGTAATGCTGTTAATTTAATAAGACGCAAATATGGTGTGGAAGAGATATTGAAGTTTGAACTTGCAGGAAATGTGCACGATGTTAATAATTTTGTAGAAAGGATTTGCGATGAAACACTTAGAGTTAAATAATGAAATTATGGTTTTAAAAGACGGCTTTTACAGACTAGAGAAAGATCTTGAGGCTTTAAGTGTTTTCCTAGACGAGGTTGGTAGTAAGTCTTTAAGGTTTGGTGATCCAAACGAGAGAATGCACTATCTGATTGACAATAATTATTATGAAGATTTTTATGAAAAATATTCTGAGGAAGAAATACTTGAAATATATGCAGTTGTAAGACTTGAGGGGTTTAGGTTTAAGTCTTACATGAGTGCTTCTAAGTTTTACAAAGATTATGCACTTAAGAACGATGATCGTAGTGTTTATTTGGAAGAGTATGAAGACAGAGTGATTGCAGTTAGCCTCTCTCTTGCTTGCGGAGACTTTAATTATGCTAAAAGCCTTGCTATTGAAATGATTAAGCAGCGTTATCAGCCGGCAACACCTACATTTTTAAATGCGGGGAAGAGGGTCAGAGGGGAGCTTGTTTCTTGTTTTTTGCTAGAAGTAGAGGACTCTCTTAATAGTATTACATTCAATATTTCCTCTGCCATGCAGCTTTCAAAGATTGGAGGTGGAATTGCTTTAAATCTTTCAAATATTAGGGCTGTTGGAGAGGATATAAGAGGCATTCAGAACGTTGCAAAGGGTGTCATACCTGTTATGAAACTTTTAGAAGATGGATTTAATTACGCAGATCAAATGGGACAAAGAAAAGGTGCTGGTGCTGTATACTTAAGTATTTTTCATTACAATATTGAGGAGTTTTTGGATACAAAGAAGATAAATGCCGATGAGAAGAGTCGTATGCAAACGTTATCGCTGGGTGTTATTATTCCAAATAAATTCTTCGATATTGCTCGTGATGGGGGTAATTTTTGTGTATTTGCACCCCATTCGCTTTTTAAAGAAACAGGACGACATTTAAGCGATATTGATTTTGATAAGGAGTATGATTGCTTAGTAAGCAATCCAAATATTGTAAAAAAAGAGATTTCTGCTAGAGATATGCTTGTTCGTATTGCTAGATTACAGTTTGAGTCTGGATATCCTTATATAATGTATTCCACAGCATGTAATTTAAATAACCCACTTAAGGATATTGGTAACATCAAGATGTCTAATCTTTGTACAGAGATTTTTCAGATACAGACTCCCTCACTTATTGCTGATTATGGTGATGGGGATAAGATAGGCTACGATGTTAGTTGTATTCTTGGCTCTTTAAATATTGTAAATGTTGTAAATAGTGATTTTGAGCATACGGTTGATGTTGCAATGAGGGCACTAACGGCTGTTGTTGGTATTGTAGATATTAAAAATGCCCCAAGTGTTAAGAAGGCAAATGAGGATTATCATGCGGTTGGCCTTGGTGTAATGAATTTACATGGGTTTTTAATTAAAAACAAAATTCCTTATGAGAGCCGGGAGGCTTGCGATTTTGTTCGTACCTTTTTTATGATGTTAAATTTTTATTCTTTAAAGAGCAGTATGAACATTGCAAAGGAGAGGGGAGAAACTTTTAAGGATTTTACGAAAAGCGAGTATTACAAGGGAAATTATTTTAATATGTATTTAAGTGAGGATTTCTCACCCAGAACAGAAGCAATAAAGAAGATATTTAATGGTTTAAAAATTCCGGATAAGAATGCTTGGTTATGCCTTAAGGATGAGGTTAGAAAACATGGGCTTTATCACTCTTATAGGCTGGCTGTAGCCCCAACACAGAGCATATCTTACATTCAAAACGCAACAACATCTCTTATGCCCATTGTTGAGCTTGTTGAGGCTAGAGTTTATGGTAATTCAACAACATATTATCCAATGCCTTATTTGAGTAGGGAAAATGCCACCCTTTTTAAGTCAGCTTATCATATGGATATGAGGAAATTAATAGATCTCATTAGCGAGGCCCAGCGGCATGTTGATCAGGGGATTAGTACTCTTCTTTATGTTACAAATGAGGCTAGTACTAGGGATCTTGTCAAGCTTTATATTTATGCTAAAAATAAGGGACTTAAGAGCTTATATTATACAAGGAATAAAAATCTATCAGTAGATGAATGTATTCTTTGCGCAATATAGGGGGTATTTATGAGAGATTATGGTAATCGGGAGGCTATAAATTGGAATAGGCTTAATAATGGATATACAAAGATGTTTTGGGATCAAAACATAAGGCAGTTTTGGGTAGACGAAGAGATTCCAATTTCGGGAGATAAACTTGTTTGGCAAACCCTAGCGCCAGAGGAAAGAGATGTTTATGAGAAGGTATTAGGGGGCCTTACCTTGCTTGATACAGAACAGGGTTCTGTTGGCATGCCAAGAATAGCTCTAGCAATAGATAATCTGGACTATAAACCTGTACTCGGATTTATGGGTGCTATGGAGCACATGCATGCAAAAAGCTATAGTAGCATATTTTCAAGTCTGTCAAACATAGACAGAATAGACAATATATTCAGTTGGGTTAGGAACTATAGAAATTTTCAAGATAAACTAGACTTGATCTTGACCAGATATAACAACATTTACGACAGGATGAGTCTATATAAGGCTTTGTGTACTTCTGTATTTCTTGAAACATTTTTGTTTTATTCAGGCTTTTTTTATCCTTTGTATCTTGCAGGTCAGGGTAAGATGATAAATAGCGGTGAGATTATTAATTTAATATTAAGAGATGAATCTGTGCATGGTGTATTTGTTGGGCTTCTAGCACAGGAAGAGTTTAACAAAATGACTAATCGAGAGCAGGAGCTTGCTCAAAAAGAGGTACTTTCCATACTGGAAAGACTTTATAGCCTAGAGCATGCATACACTAAAGAGCTATATTCTTCTATTGGACTTGAGGGGCCTGTGGATGTTTTTGTGCGCTACAATGCCGATAAGGCTTTAATGAATTTAGGGTTTGATCCTATCTTTAATATTAAAGATGTTGATGTTAATCCTTTAGTCTTAAATGGGTTGCGTACTCACACTAAAACACACGATTTTTTTTCTACCAAGGGCAATGGGTACATTAAGCCCATGAGAGTTGAGGTTTTGCAAGATGACGACTTTGCTTAAAACTTAAATATTTAAAATAACTTCATACCCTGTCTTTATTTATACCCCTATGGGTTGTTTGGGGCTTAAAAGGAACTAAAGCCCCTTTGCCGAGTTTAGTACTAAAAATTTAAAAGACCTCCACTAATTTTGATCTTTTGTCGTTCTTCTTAAGTCGCTTATCGCTAAGTCGTTGCTACTAAGTTGTTTATTGCTAGTTATGAAGTATCCTTAGCGAAGAGGAGGGGTATTGCGATGTATCTAAAATTGACAGGTATTTTGGTATTAATGTTGTTTGTGAGTTGTAAGTGGTGGTATAAGGCTGAGGCTGAGGTCGAGATTAAGGTAAAGGTAGTTAAAGAGGATTCAGTGGTTGTAGCAGAAAAGGCAGCAGAGGAAGTAAGCAAGGCTACAGGAAAGGGAGTAGAGGAAGTTAAAACTTTAAGCAAAGAAGAACTTGACGAGATTGCGAAGAAAGTGGCTGATGATGCTAAAAAGACTGTAGAAGATGCTAGGGGGAATAGGGGAAATGAGAAGAAAACTTCTGAGCTGATTAAGGAAATTAAAGAGTCAGCAGAGAAGTTTGAGTTGGCGTTTAAGACATTGGTAGGTGCAGGTTACACTGGTGATGTTGTAAATCCAGTGGTGGGTAACTTGCAGGATGCATTAAAAAGAGTGTCTTTGGTGGACAAGCTGTCAGGGATAGTTGACAGTAGTGGTTCAAGAGAAGATGCTAAGAAAGCAGTAAGCGCGTTTAATGGTGATGCAGGTTCTTGTATGAATAGTATTACTGAAAGTAGGGGGGGCGGGCGTGCACAAAAGGAAGGAACCAAAGAATGTATGAAAAGTCTTATGGGTAATGTAAGTTCGTCGTTTCATGGAGGTGTTTTTAATGAGCTAAGAGATGCCTTAGACTCAGCTCCTGAAAAGTTTAAAGGAGCTTTAGGGATGTTAAGGAGTGCGGCTTGGGATATAAGCAGTGCATCTTCGTTAGTTGAGAATAAGCTTTCTTCTTAAAGGTCTCTCAACTGTTGACGGGGTTTTGTGTCTTTTCTAAATTGTTTGACATGGAAAGGTTATGCTGTTGATATGGGCTCTTGGGTTTGGGGGGGCTTGAATCTTGTCCCTGGACTTAAACATGAAAATGCGGTATAATCTCCCTTCAATAGAAGTTGGAAGAAGTATGGGTTATTGCTATAGTCGTTGTGTGTTTGGTTTTTTGGGCTTAAGAAGAGCTGTTGTGCTCTTCGCTGTCCTTATGATACTCTCCTGCGATAACTACAATTTTGATGTGGGCTTGAGAAAGGACTTGCTGGATCTGGGTGATAAGAAGGCTAGTAGTGAACTTGCGGAGGATCGTCCAAGGTCTGGTAGGGAAGTAACTTCGGATGCTGGTGCGGCAGTTAAAAAGCCTGGGGTAGCTGGTGTGGGGGGGGATAAGGATGTCCTTGATTTGGATGAGAAGGCTGATATTAAGAAGGAAGTACCCTCGGTAATCGAGGCTATTCCCGTAAAGGGTGACTCTTTGCTTCCAGGAGCTCCTGTGAAGGTCGATTCACCAGTAGCTGAGGCGGGGTCTTTAGATTCTGTAATCGATGCTGATGGGGTTGTATTGCTAGGCGAAGAAGTGCTTGTGGAAGATGATAGTGACTCTTTGGGTGCGGGCAAGGAAGAGAAGCAGGATGAGATCAAGGTTGATTGGCTTAATCGTATGGGTGCTAGCCACAAGGAAACATTGGAATATTTAAAGGGTGTTTTGCAAGACGAGCGCTACAAGGCAAGACTTGGTGGTTCGCATGCGGCTATTTATGAGGAAGATGTTCAAAGGTACGCTTACAGTGAAGAGCTCGTCCTTGGGTTTCTAGCAAGCATAGGAGAGCGGGGCACTCAAGATATGCTTACTCAAATAAAGCATGCAAGAGAAGCTGTTGATAAATACAGTGGAGAGGGAGATAGAGAAGATATTCTTTATGATTTAGAGTCGGATTTATCATACGCATTTTATCAAACTAAAATTTATGACAGAAAACCTAACAATGAAGTTTTGGACAAGATTAAGGCTTGTTCTGAGTCTTTTATTAAAAACATCAATAATGAGCTTGTCTTGATGAATAAGGGAGGATTACTTGATTCAGATGAGAGTACTTGGAGTGAAAAACTTAAAGAGCATCTAAGTGAGGATGAGATGCATACGTTAAGGATATGTGAACTTCTTTTAAGAGACAAAGATATATCTTTACAGAGCGTTGGTGATAGATTTATCTTGTTGAGTAAGGATAAGTTGCACAAGACGGTAAAGAAGTTGAAGCAGCTAATATCGAGTGCATTGGTTAAAGGGATTGGTGGCGCTACTTCTGAAAAGATAACAAAGGAAAAGATTGCACAGCAATTGGAATCTTTAAGCGAGGACGATAAGATGAAGTTGGATGCTTTGTGCGACAGATTGCATCATGTATTTCAGCATTTAACAAGTTCGAAGCTCTCTTTAAAGAAGATGTATGAGACTCTTCAAGAGTTGATGAATCAAGCAATAAAAGAACTTAAAGATAACGATTTTAGAATAAAATACGCACAGAGTGCTCCTTAAATTAACGAAACATACTGCGAATAAATATCTAAATTTACGCAATTAATACGCTGGACGTGGGGTTTTACCAATCCAGAGAAGACTTTGCTTAAGTAAAGACTGCAAAAGCACATCCTAGAAGTCCTTAAAGATTCTTATTTTACAATTAAAACCCACAGGTCTTTGTACAAAAATTCTTAAGGAAATGTGTATTATATATTGAAATATAATGAGTATTATATTATAATGTTACGAACATATTTGGTGTACCATGAACTACGCATTATAATATGCGAAATTAGGAGAGAAGAATGAATAAAATTAGTATGTGTGTTTTAATTTTAATGTCGATATTTGTTATGTCATGTGAATTTTGGGGAGGCTTTGGTGCAAAGAAAGCTAAAGGAGATGCTGAGGCGAATGTTGATGTGGGTAGAGTTGACTTTGCTGGAGGCGTGAAGCTTTTAGATAGTAATGCGGGCGCAGAAGTGTCTGGGGGTGTTAATCCTTTGGATAATGCGGGTGCGGAGTTGGCTGGAGGTGTTAATCCTGTGGGCGGTAACGCAGATGGAGGAAACAACCTCGGAAATGGTGGCATGATTGGTAATCAAGCTGGTGGTAAGGGAGCTGTGGTAGAAAACCTTAATACCAAGCTAACTGAAGATGATATGGGGAAGCTTAAGGATTTTATTAAAAATACTAAAACATATCCTGGGGATTTATCATACACTATTAGTAATGCGTATGCTGTGCCTTATGGTAAGATTGGGACTTATTCTGGTTGTTCAGATTATCGTTCTAGTTGTTTTACTAAGGGGCCTTCCGATGAGCGTAAAGAAGGGCTTACTAAGCTAGTTGATAATAAGTTTGAAGAGAAGTTTAAGAATCTTGCAAATATGCTAAGGGACGCAAATGGTTATGAGCCTAAAGATTTGACTAAAGCAATTGCTAAGTATGAAGAGGTTTTAAAAGAAGCTCAAGATGCTAATACTAAAATAGAGAAACAAGATGACTATTTTGATTTTAATAAGGCAGATGGTGAGACAAGAAGTAGAAACATAGGATACCTCAGAAAGGTAAGTGCTACTGAAGAGGCTACTCTTGATGCCATGAGGCAAGCTAGCTTGGACTATGCTAATGCATTTGCTCATTCGGTTGCTGGCGTGTCTTCTAATCAATTTAAGGAAGCTGTTAAAGAATTTACTGAAGCTGCAAGGGAATATGCTGGTGTGGCTAAAGATGCTCGATTTACCATTATTACTGAAGTTATTTCTGTTATGGTTAATGATAAAAATCTTAATTCTCAAAAGAGTTATGCCGAGTATGGACCGGGGGGAAAGGAATTTGTTGCTGCTATTGAGAAGCTAGAGAGTGCTTATAAGGCATCCAGGCCAGATGCTGTACCAAATGTTAAAAAGTAATACTTAAATAAAATTTAGTAAGTAGAGGGATAAGAGTCTTTAGGGATTTCTTGTTCCTTGCCTTTTATTAACAGACGGCTGTTATCCATGTTTTTCCAAATTTTCAGTAAATGATTATTGTATTGTTAGTATTCTGTGCGCATTTGATGTATATATGATACGCAAGGAGAGGATATGAATAGGAGTGGTGTCTGTACTTTGGTGCTTTTGATGTCAGTGTTTGTTGTGTCTTGTGAATTTTGGAAAGGTAGGGATGCAAGTCAAGCTGATGTGTCTTTAAATAAGACTAGTACTAGGGGTGGAAGCGTTGTGGGTGGTGGTGCAGTCGATGAAGGCGGTAAAACTGAAACTGTTGGTGATGATGCTGGCGAAGTGAAACCGATTACTAGATTAACTGTAGAAGACTCTAAAAGAGTTAAGGATTTTATTGAAAAGACCGAGCCGTACGTATTGGATTTATCGGTGGTTATTCATAACAAGTATCTAAAGTTTTCTGGATCTATTATGAATTATGCTAATTGTTTAGATTATGATGCTGCATGTTTCGGCACGGTTCCTTCCGATGCTCGTAGTAAGGTGCTTGAGGAGTTAGAGAAGAGTGATCTTAAAAAAGATTTTCAAAAGCTTTCAAGTTTGTTAAAGCAAGCAAGTGGTCATGATTCTGGAAGTTTAAACGGTGCGATTTCCGAGTATGAAAGGGTTTTAAAAGCAGCTAAAGAAGCTGATGCTCGAATAGAAAAGCATGATCTTTCATTGGCTAAAAAAGTGAGTGATGAGAGGAAGACTAGAAATTTGGAGCATTTAAGAAAGGTTAGGGCTGTTGAGGGTGCTATCCTTAAGACCATGGAGATGGCTTGTTTGGCCTACGCTGATGCATTTACTTCTCTGGTCTCTGGTATGTCTTCTAGTCAATTTAAGGAAGCCGTTGGTGAGTTTGCCAGAGCCGCTAGGAAGTATGCTGGTGCAAATGAAGGTGATGAATTTACCATTATTATTTATGCTATTGATATTATAGTTTCTAAGGAAGACCTTGAGAGATTGAAAAGCTTTGTTAAGACGGGAAAAGAGGGCGCAGAATTTATTGCAGCTATTGATAAATTAGAGAGTGTTTACAGGGAGGCTGTGCCCGTTGAAGAAGAAGATAAGGAAGATGATGATAATGAATAATTAGAGTAAAATAATATAAGTAATTTTAATTATAGAGGAATAAGGGCTTTCTAGGAAATTCTTATTCCTTTTAACTTTTGTTAGTACATAACCTGACTCCATGTTCAGGTGTCTGCTTCGTTGTCTAGCTAGTTTGCCTAGACAGCTTAAAGAGTTTTCTGCTTTGTGTTATATAGCCTTGCAACGTGTAGAACAGCAAAGAAATAAGAGTCATAATGATTTCTATTTCTTTGCTATAAACGCAGTCTATCTCTTGTTTATACTGTTTCATTTTGTAAATGGTATAATTTAATAGTTTTAAGTATTAAATTATACCAGGTTAATAATTAACATGTTATTATAATAACACAATGTATGTTAATATTAGTTATGTTTTAATTTTGGTACTATAATGTACTTAATACATTTGACAAATTGATAAGTAAATTGAGGAGAAGATATGAGTAAAGGTAATATTTTTGTTTTAATGTTTTTGCTTTCGACTTTTATTGTATCATGCAAGTTTTGGGGGGAAATTGACAGAAAGCGAGGAAGAGCGGGTTTAAATATCAACGGATTTAGTAACGTAGAAGATAAAGATAAGTTATTGAAAGATGGTTTTGAATTCCAGGTTGGTGATGTTGAAACTAATGATAAAGACAAACTAGCTCAAGGCGAGGTTCAAGGTATTCAGAGCAGTGACGTAGCAGATTCAAGTAGCAATACCAAAACAGGCATTGTAGATGATAAAGATAAGCTGGCTCAGGGTGATGTTGAAACTAATGATAAAGATAAACTGGCTCTAGGCGATGCTCAGGATGGTAACGCTAGTGCTGGAAGCACAGGTAGTGGTCAAGAATCCCAAAGTTCCCAAAGTAGTGTAGCTTCAAATAGTAGTACTGGACTTGGTGCTGTAGGTGGCAATGATAAATTATTGCAAGGCAGTAATTCTGGAACAGGAGTTTCAGGAGGTGCAGACAAACTAGTTCAAGGCAGTGATCAGGGATCTCAAAAAAACATTGACAGCACAGGTGGTGGCCAAGGGCTCCAAAGTAGTAGTGTGGCTTCAAGTGGCAATGCTAGAAATGGCAGCACAGGTAATGAAGACAAGACAGCACAAGGCGATGTTAAAGATTCCCAAAGCAGTGTTATAACTGACAGAGTGGGTGTTGTTAAAGGGAATCAAGGCATTAGTGTAGCTTCAAGTAGCAATAGTGGAGCAGACAGTGTAGTTGGTAAAGATAAACTAGCTCAAGGTGGTGGTGCTAATTCGGGAGGAGCAGGTAGTAGTGTTAGAGATGTACAAGTTAGTAATGTAACTTCAAGTAGCAACACTGGAGCAGGCAGTGCATCTAGTAAAGATAAACTAGCTCAAGAGACTCAAAATGGTAGTAGCTCAGTTACAAATGGGGTAGCTAGCGAGAGTAGAGTGCCTCAACGTAGAATGCAGCATAGTGATGAAATGAGGCATAATGCGAACAGGGAAAAGGAACATAGACATCCTGACCTTGGTGTTGTTAATAAGAGTTTGGATAGGGGATTAACACAAGAGGATGTTAAGAGTAAATTTAATATTTTAGTTAGTCAGGTTGAAGAATATGAGAATATGTTAAGGCATGTTTATAATGACTACATTGGAGCTTCTAATATAATTAGAACTTATTCTAAAGATAATAATGGTAGTTATACTAGCGAGATAAGAAGGGGACTTGATAAATTGAATGATAGGGGTTTGTATGATTCCTTGAAGCGATTAGGAAACATCATAAAGGATCATAAGCATCAGGGTTTAACTATTGCTATTAGTAGACTTAGTGAAGCTGTGGGGGCCGCTTTAGCGTCTGAGAGAGCTTCTCATGCCATAGAGGCTTCCAATGCTTATATTAGTGCCATAAATAGTGCTATTGTGGCTTATGTTGAATCCTTTGCTGCTGTAGCTTCTACGCTATCTTCTGGGCAGTTTGCCCAAGCAGCTCAAAAATTTGCTGAGGTTGCAAGGGCTTGTGCTGCGATTAATAAAACAGACATTAGTACCATTGCTTGGGCTGTTAGTGGTGTATTTCTTAAAAATAAGGGGAATTTAGATCAAGCCAAAAGGATAGCCAGCAGGTTGTATGGCAGGAAGGGCGGAGAGCTGTCTAGGGCTATTGATGAGTTGGATGCTGCATACAAAGGTTTAAAATAATAAGAAATCAATTGGGTACAAGGCATAAGAGAGTCTACGCTTCTTATGGCCTTGTAATACCTTGTTACAAGATATATTCTAACAATCTATTAGGTCTTCAATGATAGTATCTTTTTTATTTCCCGTGGTCTTTTTCACAGTGATACACCTTTGTTTACTCATATGCTTTTCCATGTTGTCTACCTTTGTAAGCAAAGAGCTCTGTTGAGCATAAATAGACTCAAGCCCCTTTACAATAGTGCCGTTCATGTTCATAGTATCCATGATATAATTCATAATGTCGGCATTAACATTACGAAACATCAATTCTTCTAAAACATCGTCGCTTGAAAACTTCTTCATAAACAAAAACACAACACGGACTAGTCTTTTACACTAAATTTAAAGCATTTGTTATTAAATGTAAAGAAATTGAATAACAAATGCTTTTTTTGTGTATAATGGGCTTATTTTAGCTATTGTATCTACCAAACTACTCTCTCCTGGGAGCAGTAGCTTGGCTTGATGTTGATTTTAGGGGTAGAAAAATAATTTTATGATGAAAATGGAGGCTAGTAAGATCGTTAAGAAGGATATTTTAGGCACCTCCCCTGATATTAAGCCATATATTATGCTTATTACCACATAAGATGCTATTCCAATGCTAAGTCCAGAACCTATGCTATAACTTAATGGAATCAAGAGTATTGTTAAAAAGCTAGGAATAGTTTCCACTGTATTTGATAGGTCAATATTTTTAATTCCTTTAAACATTAAAAATCCCACATAAATTAGGGCAGGGGCTGTTGCACTTGCTGGGATGGCAACAAATAAAGGAGCAAAGAGAATTGATACTAGAAAAAGTACGCCTGTTACAACAGATGTAAATCCCGTTTTCCCGCCCTCAGCAATGCCAGTAGAACTTTCAACATAAGTCGTAACGGTAGATACACCCAGAACAGCTCCGGCTGTAGTAGCAATAGCATCAACTAATAGTATCTTTCCTGCATTAGGAATGTTACCTTTCTCATCTAGCATGTTTCCTTCCCTAGCTACTCCTATCATGGTGCCAACAGTATCAAATAGATCATTAAACAACAAAACTAGTACTATAAAAATAAAGCTCCATATCTTATCTCCCGTCATGTAAGAAAAATCTAACTTATTAAATATGGGGCTAATAGATTCATATCTTAAAACACCATCTGGTAGGTTTATTCCAGAAGCTGAGGCAGCTTCTGCGTAAAGGAGGCCATAAATCCAAGTTATTGATGTCGTTATGATAATTGACCATAAGATATTTCCTCTTATCTTTTTGTATTCTAGAAAGATTATTAAAAATAGTCCCGTGAATGTAATACAAACGTTTATGTTATTAAATGGCCCAAGGCCAACTAGTGTTACGTCATCTTTAATAATAATTCCGCTATTTGTAAGTCCAATAAAAGTTATAAATAGTCCCGTACCCACCGATATGGCATATTTTAAATTCATAGGGATTAAATTTATGATACTCTCTTTTATTTTCGTTAGAGATAGAAAAATAAAAATAATACCTTCAACAAAGACAGCAGAAAGTGCCACTTGCCAAGGAATATTCATCCCTATTACTACAGAGAATGCAAAAAAAGCGTTAAGACCCATCCCGCAAGAGAGGGCTAGGGGTGTATTTGTATAGAGTCCCATAAGGATTGTGGAGAATGCAGATACAAGACAAGTTGCAGTGACTAAAGCTCCTATGGGCATGCCCGTATTCGCAAGGATAGACGGATTTACGGCTATTATGTATGCCATACTTAAAAAAGTAGTAATACCAGCATATATTTCCTGTTTATAATTGATAGTATTATTTTTGAATTGAAAAAGTAACGTTTCTCTTACAGCAAACACCCTCTCCTCCTTTAACCTCAAATAAACTGTGTTTTAATTTTCTAAACAAGCCACCAATAAGCTAACTTATTATTAAAGACAAATAGTACAAAGCCATAATGCAATTTTAACCAAACTTATCTCCACAAGCAATACATCTGGATAAATTTGACACCTTTGCCATTTTTCTACACTAATACACTAGAGAAGTTGTTTAATGTTATTAAATAATATTAAACAACTTCTCTAGTAGAAAACTCATAGCTCTAGAGTGGTATTGTGTTTAAAAATTTTTAGCTACCTTGAAAGATTTTTGGTTAATTTTTAAATTAAGCTAATAATCGAGTTATTTATATTTAAGATAAGCAATTAAGATGTATAAAATGTAGTAAAGAATTTGTGTAACTTAAGGCAGTCTATGCTTTTAAAGCATTTTGCATTCCCAGTCTAACTGTATTATAATAGTTGTTACAGGTTGAGTTTATCGTTTTAATTTGAGGTGTTAGGACTTCATAGCAGGAGACATTTTGAAGGGTGAGATTGTGGATAAGGATTGTGAGCCGTCTGGTGTTCGAAGTGCTTTATTTGATTGTATCAATATTAGTGAGGTTTATATGGACATATATGATGTGCAGAGGGAGTGCCTTAGGGAGTTGTTGGGGGATGGAGATTTACAGAGGGAGAATACTATTTCTCAGATGAGTAGTTTGGATTTGGATATGTTTGGGGGTATCTCAGAAATTGAAGATGAGAGGGGTGTTTTAAGAATTATCCGTAATGAAGATCAGACCATAAACATATGTTTTAAAGGCAAGATTGAGGAATAGGGAGTGTGCTTTAGGGGTGTGTTTGATTGCTTTTGTGGTTAGTGCGGACTCTTACGTTGTCGATTTGGGCGGGACTTTAAATAGTGCTGCTACTTACTTGTATTCCATTAATTTAAGTTTTATGCCCTTAATTAGGCTTTCTCTAGCCAATACTCCTAGATTTAATTCAAAGTATTCTTTTTCGGCTGACTTGATTGCTATCAAGTTGTGATAAATTTCACTGCTCGACTTGTGTTTGTCCTTAGTAATTGTCTCAAATTGAGTTACGGCTTTTAAATAATTTGATTTATTCTTTTCAAATTTTTTCTTTGACCAAGATTCATGTGATTTCTCCAGCTCATTCCAAGCAGTTTCTAATGCAATAAAAGTCATGTCTTTTTTGTATTGCAATGACTGCCATGTACTAAAATTAACTGCATTAGCTTTGTAAGCCTTATTCAATTTATCTTCGCATAACATAAATTGTGAATTTATGTTATTTAAATCCATAACCAATTGGTCTAATTCTTTTCTAAGATTGTCCTTTGCCTCATTATCCTCAATGCGAGTGTCATTGTAACTATTCATTGTATTCCAAGACGAAGTAGCATTTAAAAAATTTTCATCATAAATATTCTTTGTGTCAAACAATTGATAAAGGGAAGATAACAATTTTTCCCTTAATTGCTCTTTATTAAGCTTATAAGTTTGACAAAGCTTTTTAAGATCGATCATATTCTTATGATCTAAATTTTTTTTCTCCTCGGCTTGATGAAAGGCAGCATGCTCTTCATCAAGCTTGTGCTTATACTGCTCTTCAAGCTTTTCCATTAAAGAAAGTTTAATGCTGTTAAGAGATAATAAAGATTGCTCGTAAGTATGGGTTGCTTGATTAATAGCGTCAATAGAGTTGTAGTATTCATCAACGCTTTTAAAGTATTCATCAAGCATAGAATATACGTACTTATCAATAAGATAAAGAACACCATCATGGGTGCTCTTTAGCGAGACTATCTTATCATATTCTGCATGACTGTATGTAATTAAATCTTTTGTAGTTACTAAAGAATTTAACTTAAAAACTAAACATAAAAGTATTAAGATTTGGATCTTTTTCATAAAAATTCTCTGTTACCTATGTTTTATATATTAGAATTTATTTTGTAATGTTACAATAGTGGTAGCATTACAAAATAAAAATCAATAAGGCAAGGATATGAAAATATATTTAGTATTAGCTGTTTTTATTTCTATTTTTTCTTGTAAGAAGCCTGATATTAAAGAAGAAGAACAGGCTAGTGATTCTAATTATTTTTCTGATAGCGAAGAGCTATATGAAGCTAAGTATCATAAACTTAAATATGAATTATATAAGCAAATACAGGAAATTAGACATGATAAATCTATTAAGGCTGTGATTGAATCTCTTGTCTTAAAGCAATCAGATTCGCTTCTTGGCCAAGTTAAGGGGTTTGCAGAGAAGTTTTCAGAAGAAGAATTTGGATTAAGCGATGAAATTATTGTGTATGGATTATATGTTCAAAAAGTTCCTACTATTAGGGAGGAATTAAACATTTTACCCTCAAATGCTCCTCAAAAGCAGATAACAACAGACTATCTTGAGCGTAATTTGAAAGATAGTAGGATATTGGAACCCTTGATTATGTTAAATTCAAAACTTAATAGTAAGGATAAGTTTGAAATTGATAAGATGCATCCTTCTAAAAGCAAGTTTTCTAAATTTATCAATGAGAACGATATTTATCCTATTATGTACAATCTTTATCTCTCAAATAACCAACCTGTTATTTATATTGTAGGCAATAGGATATATAAGAATCAAAATCAAGATAAAGCTATTTTTTACAAAAGAGTATTAAAGCTTGTTCTTGACAAGTTTCATAGTAACTGGGTTTTGTCCCCTAGGGGTACAGAGAATTGGGAAATAAGTCATGAGCATTTAAATCCACAAACGTCAATTGATAACATATACGAGGCAAAATCTTATTATTTAGAAAATAAAATATACGATGAAATGGATAAGATATACGATGAAAGTCCTTTCCATAAGGAATTGGTTAATAATGTTCTTGATAAGAATATAGATTTATTTGTAAACAAAGTTGACGAATATTTGAAAGAATTTAAAGAAAATGAAGGGGAGATTAGAGAACTTAAGATTATTGCCAAGCATGAACAAATCATACCTTATGAAAAATTTGTTAATAGGGATTATATTAGCATTTATGCTGCTATTTATAACCTATACTTAAGTAAGTTTAATCCCAAAATATGTATTGTGGGTAAAAAGTCTTACCCACACCAAAATAAAGACTATGCTATAACTTACAATAACGTATTAGTATTAGATGTTAGAAAGTTTGATAGCAAGCCAATTGATTATTTTCAATTTGAAATTAAGAAGTATAGATTAGATCAGGTTCTTGAGGAACAGACTTCTTTAACAACAGATCTTATTAAGAGTTGTAATTTTTGTAAACTAACCCCCACTAGTAAGGATGAACTTGATCTAAGGGAATATATTTTAAAGCGAGATGTTTATAATCAAATACAGAGAGCTAAGGAGGATCAAGACCTTATTAATTCTCTTGTCTTAAAGCAGGCAGATTCGCTTTTCAGGCAAATTGTAAGTATTATAAAGAAAACATTTAATGATGTAGAAATGGATAGAAATATCTATTTTAGAGGGGTGTATCCTCAAACGGTGCTTGTTGATGAGCTTAAGGAAAGACTGAAAAACACTAAAATATTGCAGAACCCAAGAATAAGTTCAGTTATGGAGTTTGAGTCAAGACCAGAGCAATATAATTACATTTATCCGTTAATTTATAACATGTATTTATATGAAAATAACCCCGTTATTATGCTTTATTCTAAAAATTACTTCCGTTATGAACTTACAGGTCCCTGGATTGCTTGTGAGTTGTTAATAGACAAATCTAGCGACAAGTGGAAAGTTAAGTCCCGGAGGGATACGAGTGAGAGAAAATAAACAAAAAGTCATGTGAAACAACATTTCCCAAGACTTTTTGTAAATGGTTAAAGGTTAAAGATAGATTACAGTTTACCACAAAGTATAAAAAAAACAATAAACATATCTAGAATTTTTGAAAAGTATACAAAAGGGAAGCATAAAAGGGAGATAATTGTATTAATTCTTATTTGATATATATTATAATAATGTACACGAAATAAAGAGAGGAAAATAATTTAGGTTTGAGGTGATAAAAGATGAAACGAGTAGATAAGAGAACCTTCCCTATGGCATTGGTTTGTGATAATTACGTAAAAAAGGGGGGTATTTTTTTTGGAGATGCAGAATATGAAGCAAATTATAAAGCTAGGGTTAATGGGTACGTTATTGACTTCTTTAGGATACCTAGAAGCTTAAAGAATAAATATGAAGTTAATATTAAGTCTTTAAGCGATCCAGAACTCCCGTTTGGAAATATAGCAATGAATTGCATAAATACTTTTAAGCTCATAGTAGACATTGTAAATATGCAAACAGGTAATAATTATGATTATGATAAATTTATAACAGATACAGAAACTGAGAAGATGCTTTATTATGGTGCAAAGGTAGTATCAGCACTTTCAAGACACTTTGACGAGATTAGCGGAAATAACCATAATGAGGGATATTATGAATGGGAGAAAGGTTGGATAGAGAGGAAGTGGATTGATTATGAGCCTAGCGATATAGAGATTAAAGAAATGCAGGAATCAAATAGGAAACTTGATCCGGAAATGAGCATAGGAGCAAAGGGTAAGTTGAGGAAATCTGGAATGAGTAAAGCTGAATTGAATCTCTTAAGAGCAATAGAGAAAGCGGGTAATTAAAGTTTATAAAATAAAATCTTTAAAAATATTTACAAAATTAAAAAAATAAAATAACATTATAGGTAGGATAGAAATCATTCTATCGAGAGTCCCCAACACTCCTATTAATCCTCTCCAAAACAAGATATAGGGGTAGGGACTTTTTTTTATAACCTCTATTTAAGAAGGTATATCAAATAAAGAATAATACAATAACCTTGGCTTAATGTAAGTCCCTCGCAAGATCGTACCAAAGATTAGAATAACGACTTTTGTTAAGTATGCTGGATAACCTGTCTACTTCGTACTTACTGAAGTAAATGCTAGGAAAATCATAGACGTTAGAATCTAGGTATAAAACACCACCAAAGTAATAAAGGTTAGCATATGATATGATGCCTGTAGGTGTAGTTAGTTGGACTTGAGTAACTAACTTTTTGATTCCAAATATAAATTCAATTTCAGAAATAGTGGAGCGTAGAGATGTAATAGAAGACGCTGGAAGAGAAAAAGTATGTCCTGAGTCTAGTAAAAATAAAAGCCTTGTGTCGCCTCTTAAATGGATCTTCTTAATGCCATCTTTGGAACTTACTAGGTGAGTGAAATTTCTAGGAGCTACAAATTGAAGAGTATAGGGAATTCCGTGTCTTTTATAAAAGGGAAACCTATTGTTGAAATTGAACTCCTTAAGCATAACCGTTCCCTTTCCCAATGTTATGATTTCAGTTAGACTTATATCATTGAAATTGGGCGTAGAGTACCTTGTAACTTTTCCTGGTACGTAACAAGAATTGAAGAAAATCAGAAAGAAAAGAACGCATAAAACCACAAGCAAAGGACGAAAATGACTCACTAAGTGCTCCTAAAGATATAAATATTTATAGGCTCTCTCATAGCCTGCGATTTTATTGTAACATATTTAACTATTTCTGTTTACATAACCTATGCTAGATAGAAATAATGTAGAATTGTTTACATATCATCTAAGAATAGAAAGAACAGAACAGTAAAATAATTTAGAAAAACTGGAAATAATTGAATT
Organism: Borrelia sp. RT5S; assembly: GCF_021165755.1. Taxonomy (NCBI): domain Bacteria; kingdom Pseudomonadati; phylum Spirochaetota; class Spirochaetia; order Spirochaetales; family Borreliaceae; genus Borrelia; species Borrelia salvatorii. The sequence continues at coordinate 1,352 of NZ_CP088942.1, read as the reverse complement.
ATTGAACTAATAATTTAGATATTAAATATTCTCCTTTTTTAAAATTAAAAGAATTTATTATCAATATTTACTTCATACCATACATTCTTTTAAATAATCCCCTTCCCCAAGGGGTTTCTTTTTTGAAGGTGTGTATGCATATAGTTTTAAAGTAAGTGGCGTTGGGTTTGACTTTAAAGAAGATTGGTTAAAAGCATGAGATTAATTTAGTTAATTGAAAAAAACTTATTGCAATATGATGCTATCTGTTAGGTGAATTTTAGGTTTAACCTAGTGTTTAATGCAGGGGCTCTTTTGTGTTTGGAGAGTTTTTATCTGGTTAGTATTTAATTTAAAATATCCTCCCTATAATGGATTAAAAAAGTATTTTCACACGGCGGAATTCTATTTTATGTTAGAACAACGTGTAACAAAAAATAGCTTCTTTTGCTTGTAATTTGGGTTTTTTTGTGTAAAGAATGAAGTAGTGCCTCCACTTTTCTGTGAAGAATTTGGGCTTTTTGGCTCGGAAATTACATGGCTAAACAGCTTTAAATGATATCAAGGTTTGGCATTACCGAACGAGGATATATAAACTAAAAGTATGAAACGGGAATCCTTGCTTTTGTTTGTATTTTTGTTGCATCCTTAGTTAGCAATCATTTTTACCTTTAAATTAAATTCACTCCAAAATTTTTGAATTTCACTTTTGCTGAATTTCACAATCGCATAGCTGCTGGCTGTATACACTTTAAACTCGGCCATTTCATCGTATTGATTTTTCATTTTAATAAATTTCATAAACTCTTCTTCTGGAATTACAAACTTGGAAATTGCTGTCACAATATCCCTTCTTTCTATAACGGTAGTTGACTCATATGGAAAATAAGGATTGTAAGATTCATCATATTTCGTGATATTTTTCGTATCTTCAGATATTAATTTTCCCACAGCTTCAAAGTGCATATCTGTGATTACCTTGTCTACTTGAGCTTTTCTTGGGCTCCTGGCTTGAGATTTAACTAAAATTGAGTATTCTTTTTCCTTTTTAGGTTTGTTGTATCTTATTGAGATCAAAGATTTAATCACTCCACTTGTGGAATATTTTGTCTCTAGGTAATACTTAGAGTACAACACTTGAGCAAATCTATCATATTCTATTTGATAAGTCCTGCAAGACCCAAAAATAAGAACAAGAAGCGGGAAAACACTACTGATATTTCTGATTTTATTCAAGATAATCTTGCATTCCGACCCAAAACCACAAATCCCGTTCATACCCAACATCCCTCACCGTATCATTATACAATAAAAAAGCTACTATATCAATTATGATTTGGTTTATAAAATTTAAGCGTTAAAGTAATATTTGG
>NZ_CP088941.1 GCF_021165755.1 Borrelia sp. RT5S | reverse complement strand
ATATAGAACATATGCTTACTCCTCATCTTTATTACACCTCCCTTACTCTTTTTATCTTTCTATATTTATATTTAATATATGTATTTGACCTACTTATCCCTCCAATTCTTTAGTTGTTTTATCTTAACAAAAAGATTATTATAATTATCCTAAAAGGAGTAAATATATTGACATGTTAATGTTGTAGTATTATAATAAATCTAGCGTTAATCATATGTATTATGTATTTAGGCACATTCACTGCTGCCTAGATGTAGATCTTATACTGGATTACCAATTTAAGAGGGAGCTTATAATGGATGAAACTACTGGTGGGGATAAGATTTCTAATCTTAATAATTCTACTATAAATCTAATTAAGGAAGTGCGCTCTCTTGATGCATATCTAGCTAACGGCATTACTGACCCTAAAACTTATAAACTTAGACTTAATGGACGAGCAAAAACATTCTTAAAGGCAACTCTACATATATAAAGTCACTACTCTACACCCCTATTTAAAATATGAAAGGAACATTACTGCAGCTGGTACTCCTACTCCTAGTATCCAATAAATAGGGTATATTGCTGTCTTAATATCACTTTTAATCTCTTTCCTATTTTCCTTAAGCTCAGATAGTAGCTCACTCCTTACTGTCTCTATTTTGTCATCTAGCTTACCTATATCACCCCTAAGCTCACTCCTTACTGACTCTATGTCGCCCTTGACTGTCTCTATCTTGCCCTCAAGCTTACCTATCTTGTCCTCTAGCTTACCTATCTTGTCCTCAAGCTTACCTATATCACCCCTAAGCTCACTCCTTACTGACTCTATCTTACCATCAAGCTTGCTTGTGCCTTCCTTAACATCTCTACTAAGAGTTATCATTTGTTTCTCAAGCACAGTCATTCTAGTTTGCAAACTCTCATAGTTATAATTAGAATTGCGAAGCAGGACATACTGAACCACTGCTTCTGGAAACCCCTTATCAAGAAATACCTGCTTTACTTCCTCATACTCTGGTAATCGATCATATGCAAGATTACTCATCTACACCCCCTTGCTCTCAACCTACTCTAATCCCAATCTAATTTTAACATACTGCCTCTAGTTAATCTTTAAATAAATCCTCAATAGCTTCTTTACTAATTCAATATTTATTGTTTTTATTTATTTTACGCTATTATTTATTAATAAATACAATATTATCTAAGCTGAGAAAGCCAAGGACTAGTCCCTTGGCTTTCTCAATCTACTATTTTTATATCAACTATAGCGTTTTTAATTCAACTAGCTCACTCACTTCAAGCATTTCCTTTAGTAAAGAATATTTTGTTACAAAAAAATTAAAGGTATTTTCATAAGCTTGAATAAAAAATTCTTTACTAGATGCATCAAAAGGTAATTCTAGTGCTGAGATAATAGCATCATTGTATAGTAAAAATCTATAAAAATCGGTATGGTGATTTTGTCGTAGATTATGTTCTATTTCTAGATAAAAACAAAACATTTCTTTTAAATAATCATGTGCAAAGTTAATGCCGTAAAACTCATTCGTACCAAGCTCTCCGTTTTCTTCAAGGCCATCTAAATATTGCTTCTGATCATCCCGTAGTTCACTGTACCAATGGTCATAATCTTCTGTAATATCAAGTGCCTCTTGATATTTGTCTTTAATAAATTTAGTAAATTTATCCATGCACTCCCTTGCAAATCCCTTACTCATACCGTACTTATTTTGGTATCTTTTCAAAAGTTCTGTTTTATTTTCATATCTATTAGAATATTCTATTTCGTAACTCATTTTAGTTGCCTCCTCTGTTACACCTGTATTTTGTTCAAAACAGTACTTATTATTTTTGATACCTCTTTTACCTTCTATATCTTTATGATATAGTGGTGTTAAACTAACAAATTTGTTAGCGCTAAGTGTTTCAAGTACTTTTTCTCTTTTGCTAGTGTCTTGAAACACGCTTTTTTTTGTTGTAAGCATTTAAGCCTCCTTTAAGTTTTCTTAAAACCCCTTTTAATTTTTCTTAAAAAGTTTTTTAAGTTATCTATATGTTACTACTTTTTCTATTGTTTGTCAAGAGAAAAGTATAATTTTTTGATATTTATTACATATATTTTTATTATTTGCTTTCTATACTTACTAAAAGTGTAATAATTCTCTTTAATATCTAATTGTTTGAAAAAACATTTGTGAGCAGGTTTTTTAAAACCTTTATCGAGGTATTGATGCGCGGGCTTGACGACACAACAGAGGCTACAAAAACTTTACAGCAAGTTAAAATGCTATTTACAAGAAAGTCCTCAGAAGAAGTAATTGGTGAATTTACTAAGGAAACAATCAATTTTAGAAATCCGATGCAAGAAGGAGGTTGACTTAAAGATTTCAAACATTTACTTGACACAGTTTCATCAAAAACTCATATGAACTTCTTAAGAACAGATGCGGAAGGAATATTCAATTATATAAAAACGGTTTTAAATAAAACACAGGTATCTAATACCTAATTTAAGAACTACTTGTTGCCTCCTGCTTCTGTCTTGCATACCTCTCTCTTCTCTTAAGCTTGAGTTCATCTTGATTCGCATAGTAATAATTTCTATTAGAAGCTGCAACAACATCCTTTTTTTCTTGCTTGTAGCGTCTATGGTATTCCCTCAATTCATCCTTATTTTTTTCTCGATACTCTCTATTATATTCCGTACGCTTCTCCTTATTCTCTACCCAATACTCCCTACACAATTCCTTTATATATTCCGGATTATTCTCTTGATATTCCTTTTGATATTTCCTTACCTGTTCTCTATTCAGTTCATAATATTTTCTTTGCTTTGCATTAATTGAATCCCTTTTCTTAGATGTGTACCGTTGAACAGAAGCTCTACGTCGCGCCTTCTTCTCCTCATCCGTAAGATATAAAGGCTTGCGGCCTCTCTTCTTAGGCACACCAGCGCCCCCTGATTCCAACTGCACGCACTCGCCACAAGACTTAACCCCGTCCTCTTTACTACTATTAGAACAATCCAATCCACTCTCATGCACTAAATTTTTCATAAACACCCCATATTTACATGCTTTATTGTAACCAACACAGTACTCTTTTTACAACAACTCACATAGCAAGCAACTATATCGCTTAAGTGTACAGCACAATTAGTAAAGACAAATTCTGGAATATGATATGTAAGCTCAGCAGTTAAATACTGTCTGTAGATCACCTCTAGATTGTTCCTAAAAGCATCCAGCATATTCTCCTATATTGTTTCTCAACTGCCTCCCCATAACACGATTCTCAGTCTAGCTATACTAGAGCACTTGTATTTTAACACACCAGAATATCTCATTTTAAGTGATTCTATTTTATACATATTTATATATCAAGTTATTAAAATAAGAGTATCAAGCTATTATTAAAGAAAACCTAAAAGGAACACAAAGTCAATTTGTCTCTAATCCCAACTACTTATCAATCCTTTAAATGCACAAGGCAAGAGTAGCTAGTAAATAATATTTACTTCCTTGTAATCATCGTGAGCAATGCAATAAAAACACCACCAGTAAATGTGGATATAAACCCAAATATCCAGTAAAGCGGTCTTATCGCCGCTTCTATCCTCTTATCCATATTACTCTCTATCCTATCCATTCGTTCATTAACCGCATCAAATTTTATATTCATATTCTTCTCAAGATTCTTCTCAAGAGAATTAATTCGTTCAGACAACACTTGATAATGGAAATTATCATTTCTTATTAATATAAAATCAATAACGGCATGACTAAACCCCTTACTTTCAAATTCCTTTCTAACATCCTCTGCTGATATTTCTCTACTTACTAAACTAGTATTCATACCAAACCTCCCTATCAAACTCTTGTTCATTCGGCCATTAAGTCTTGATCTTTATAACCTTTAAATACTAATACTAACTCATTTGCTGCATGTAAAAAGAAATACTACACTTCCTACTTTAAGCAAAATCCCATACTCTCATCCCTATTATACTATTAAAGGCTAGGAAAAGTAATACTAAAGCCTTTACGAAATTTATCCAATCCACTCCCATGCACTAAATTTTTCATAAACACCCCATATTTACATGCTTTATTGTAACCAACACAGTACTCTTTTTACAACGACTCTTCTACTTAATGATGCTATTGGTTAGCAAAACACATTCAATATTTGTATTATAATTTTCTTAACTCTACGTTATAATAATATTACTAGTTGATTAATCTATAAGTTTTGATTAATTAATATCAATCATAATTAGAAAGATAGGGAGCTATTCCTTGGCTTTTTATCGTTTTGCTATTTAATCATTATCTTGAATCTCTATATCACATATAACGTTTTTTTAGTAAAGATGCATTCTTTGTTTTATCAAGTTTAAGTAGTTTACTTACTTCAGATATTTCCTTTAATCTATAATATTTTGTTTTAAAAAAATTAAAGGTATCTTTATAAACTTGAATAAAACATTCGTTACTAGAGGCATCAAAAGGCAATCCTAATGCTGAAGCAATAGCTCCGTTGTAAAGCAAAATATCGGTATGGTATTCTTGTCTGTTCTCTTCTTTAAAACGCCTTGGTCTTGAATGTAGGAAATACACTTTTGATAAATAATCATAAGCAAAGTTAATGCCGTAAAACTCATCCTCACCAAGCTTCCCTTTTTCTTCAATGGAATCTAAATATTGCTTCTCATCATCATCCTGTAGCCTATCATACCAAACAAAATAGTCTATTATTATTCCAAAGTACTCCTTGTGGTTGTCTTTAATGAATTTAAAAAACTTAGCTATACACTCCCCTACAAATCCCTTACTCATTCCGTACTTATACCGGTACATATCCAGAACTGTTTCATTGCTATATTTACTAGAGTATTCTGTTTTGTAAATCATTTCAATTGCTTCCCTTGCTAAAACCTGCACCTTAATATCACTCATCTTAATTATGCAAGCTCAAGCCTGTTTATAAAAAACCAATGCTTCTCTTATAAAGGTCTAAATACATATGAAATGTTATACAGCAATTTTTACTTTTAACTAAATAATTTCCTCGCAGTCCTTACTTTCATCATATCACGATACTACTAATAGTAAGCTACTTCTTATTGGTTATACCACTTACACAATTACACTAAAGGTAGCATAGTAATGCTAGCATATTCTTATTGTCTATTGTTTTATTTAAAACTAGTAGTACATTGGTATTTATGTGCAAAATGAAATTATTAAGATAACATAAGGCGCTGTAAGGCGCCTTTTCTCCCATTTTTACTTTACCTATGGCTTTCCTTTAGTAAATTTATCCATTCTCATTTGCCTATTAAGAGCTATTGCAGCTTCCCTTTCTTCATTAGCCTTCTTTAACCTCTCTCGCCTTTGTTTCATCCTATCTAGTTCACTAGCATCCAGCTCGGGCTTCTCAAGCTTGTGTTTACTTGCAACTGGAGCTGAATACTCCGCCCTTCTGGGGCCCCCCAACCCATTTTGTGGCCTTACTCTACTAGTGCCCAAATTTTTAACATAAACAGTGCCCTCATCCACATCACCTGCCTCGCTGCTTCGCTTCTTAACTTGACCAACTTCAGACATAAAACTACTATTAAGCTTATTTTTATTAAAAAAGGACTTAATCGCTTCAAGTATGCAAAATCCTGATATTAAAACATAAAGCACGAATAAAAGCGACCCACCAATTAATAAAAGTACTCTATACATGCAATCCTCTCCATTGCTTCTTCAATCATACAACTTGTCTTGTGTTTTAGGAACACTTAACAGGTTTAAATCTTAATAATATCCTTTAATATCTAAAATTAAGTATGCATATAACTTGTTTATTGCCTCTTGTGCAGTACCTTACAAGATAGTAGGGGTGCTTTGACATGAATATAAAAATCGTTAGCATTTCAATATTTATATTATTTATATTATTTATTGGTTGTAAGGATAGAAAGGATAAGGATGGGTTGGGGTACGATGAAAAAGAATTGGAGGCTCTCAGAGCAAAGTTAACAGGTAAGGCATCAGATGAGACAAGTACAGCTAAGGATGTCAAGGAAATTAAAGCTTTAAATCAAGAGGAAATTGAAAATGTTACTGGGGACATAAAAATGAGTGCTCAGAGGGCCCTTAGGAGTACTGAGAATGAGTATAGCAATAAAAGTAAATCTGAGTTTATTAATGAGATTAGAGAATCTACTCAAAGGTTCGATTTTGCTCTTAATTCATTAGTAGCTTCAGGCCTCAGCAATGCTGGTGCGGTACCTGCATTGGATAATATTGCTAAAGCTTTAGAAAGCATATCACTAATAGGTAAGTTAACGGATGTGTTAGAAAACAATGAGAACACAATGGATGATGCTAAGGAAGCCTTAAAGGCGCTTGGTAAGCATGCATGCATAAATAATATTGAGAATGATAAAGAGGCTTTACACATAAAGAATACAATTAATACATGTGCACGAAGTCTATTGACTGACATAGATTCATATTTTGCTATAGGAGTTCGTGATCTATTATTCAATGGAGAGGCATCAAATCAGTTTAAAGATGCCATAGAAAACCTGCGTGTTGCAGCTCATGATATTAGTAGAGCAGCAAAGGCACTTAAATCTAGATATTATTAATATGGTAAAGCTAGTATTTTAAATTTCGGTATTCGCTGCACCATATTCTTGGTATAGCGAATTATTAAATTCATATTTTAATGCCATGATGCTTTAAAGCACATTACCTCACTTAGCATTTGCTGGGCTTTATTCCCTAGTCATCTTAACTTACTCTTACTTATTGCTAATCTTTTGTTATAAAATACCTTTGTAGTACATGGGAGGTGTGTTTATTATGAAAGTAAGAGTAGTAAGTATTTGTCTACTAACGTTATTTGCTGGTTGCAAGTGGTGGTCTAAGGTTGAAGCTGAAGGCGCCGAAACCAAGCCCGTTGGAGATATTAAAGTTGCGTCTTCTAAGGCAGTTGAGGCAGGAAGCAAGGCTACTGATAGAGATGTAGCTGAGGTTGGGGCTTTAACTAAAGATGAGCTTGATAAGATGGCTTTTAACACAAAGACTGGTACTGTTGAAACCTTTGAGAGTACTAAGGATGATAACAATCAAAAGAAGAGATCTGAACTTATTGATGAGATGAAAAAGTCAGCTGGCAAGCTTGATTTGGCTATCAATGCATTGGTTGCTGCTGGGTACGATGGTGATGATGTGGATCATGTGATCGATAAAATCAAGATTACTTCTGAGAAGTTGAAGTTATCAAAACAACTAGCTGAGATCGAGAAGAGTGGTAATTACAAAAAACTTGAAGAGGTTAAGCAGGCGGTGCAGGCACTTGGTGATACGCAGTCTTGTATCAGTAAAATTAATGAGCAAAAAAGGCTTGCTGAGAAAGAAAAGGAAAACCTTAAAAAAAAGATGATCTTAATGTTTGTGTGTATACTCTTATTTATAATGTGCTTTCAAATTTTCATAGGGATACTTCTTTTACCACGATAGATAGCAATAACTCACATGATAAGTATAAAGATGCCTTGGATAACCTACGTAGTGCAGCTCACAAATGAGTCAGGTAGCATACAGGATTAAGTTTAAGTATTAATAACTAAGCAATAAATATTAAATATTACGTTTAAAGAATCACTTAGCATTTGCTGGGCTTTATTCCCTAGTCATCTTAACTTACTCTTATTGCTAATCTTTTTGTTATGAAATACCTTTGTAATACAGGAGAGGTGTGTTTTTATGTATGTAAGAGTAGTAAGTATTTCGTTACTAACATTATTTGTTGGTTGCGAGTGGTGGGGTCAAGCTAGTGGGGGGATTAAAAAAATAGTTAAGGAAACACAACGTGAGGCTCCAGTGGTTACAGCCCAGCGGGCTGCTGCTGAGGTTAGCAAGGCTACTGGTCAGTCTGTTGATGAGGTTAAGTCTTTAAGTAAAGATGAGCTTTCTAAGCTTGCTGTTGAGGCTAAGGAGAGCTCTGAAGAGACCCTTAAGAGTGCTGATGAGCACAATAACAAGAAGAAGTCTGAATTTATTGATGAGATTAAAGAGTCAGCTGATAAGTTTGGTGTGGCTTTTAAGTCTTTGGTGGCTGCTGGGTACAGCGGTAATGAGGCTAGTATAGTGGTTGATAAAGTAAATACTGCGGTGAAGAAGTTAGAGTTGGGTGGCAAGCTGGAAAAGATATTAGAGAATAAGGGTGGCAATACAATAGAAGATATTAGAAAAGACGTGAATAAGTATGGGTATGCTGCTGGGTCTTGTATGAGCAATATTGAAGATAAAAAGCAGCGGAATGATAAAGCGAGTGATAAGGCTCCAGAGGAGGGACTTAAAGATTGTATTAAAAATCTTATGGATAATGTAGACGACCTGTTTAGTGATAGTAGGGGGGGAGGCATTTGTAATGAATTAAGAGATGCTGCACCAAACGCACCTGATAAGTTTAAAGATGCCTTGAATAAACTACAAAAAGCAGCTTGGGACATAAGTCAGGCAGCAAGAAAGGTTCAGTTTAGGCAATGGAAAAGCTAAACAATAAATGTGTTAAAGGTTAAGTAGAGATGACTTGTCAAACCAATATGAGTGTTAAGATTCTTTTTATTAAAACAGGTCTTGTTTTGGGTTTATTGTTGCCTTTATCTGATTTAGTCCTACTATTTATTAGTATAATGTTTTAAATATAAATTATGTCCATCGTCAAAAGCCAAGGTAAAAGCCTTGGGTTTTTACTATGTCCTTTTAATTCGTTATATTAAATCTCTATATCGCATATAATAGTTTTTTAGTAAAGCTGCATTCTTTGATTTATCACGTTTAAGTAGTTTACTTACTTCAGTTATTTCCTTTAATCGATAATATTTTGATTTAAAAAAATTAAAGGTACCTTTATAAACTTGAATAAAGAATTCTTTACTAGAGGTATCAAAAGGTACTCTTAATGCTGAAATAACAGCACCATTGTATAGTAAGAAAAATGTATAAAGACTGGTATTATACTCTTGTCTGCTCTCCTTTTCTAAACGCCCTGTTTTTAAATAAAATAGATGCATTTTTTCTAAATAATCACGAGCAAAGTTAATGCCGTAAAACTGATCCTCACTAAGCCTTCCTTTTTCTTCAAGGTCAATTAAATACTTCTTCTGGCTACCCCGTAGCTTAGCATACCAATTACGATAGTCTATTACTATTTTAAAGTTCTCTTTGTGGTTTTCTTTAATAAATTTGGTAAATTCATCTATACACTCCTTTAAAAATCCCTTACTCATACCATACTTATCTTTATACATATCTAGTACTGTTTCATTGCTATATTTATTAAAATATTCTGTTTTGTAAATCGCTTCACTTGCTTTAAACATTGCCTTGTTTAATATCGCTTATCTTACTTATGGAAGCCCAAACCTAGGTATACAAAATGTTTCCCTTACAAAAGTCTAAATATATACCTATGAAATGTTATACAGCAACTAAATAACTGTTCTAAAAATGCTTCCAGCTCCCAAAGCAGCTACAGCTATATTTCCCAACATCCAAAAAATGGTTTAATTGCTGCACTAATTGCATTAAAATTGTCGTTCTTAGACTCAACCCTTGTCGTATCCTTCCAATAAGCTCGACACTAACTCGACACTAAGTGTAGTAAACTGCTCCTTAAACACAACAAGTCGTTCCTCAAGTGACTCAATACTATAACGCACACCCTTATCACACCCTTATCATAGTATTCTTTACTTTAAAAGAAAAAACGATCTACAACATCATCCTCGAAACCCTTATCAAAAAAGGCCTTCGCTGAATACTCATACCCAGGGCTTCTCTTATGTTATTTATTCATACCTCTCCCTCGCGCCCACTGTATCAAATTACTACTTTTCAGAGAAGATATTATAATTTAACCTCTACTAGTTATGCGTGCATAACTCCACTCGTGACTTAAAGATTTAAATCTGTTCTTAGCAACTATTGCCTTATTTAAAATTAGCGGTAGGCATGTCGGTCAACGTCAGTAATGAATTTACGGATACCTACTATTAAGTATCCAAGGCGCCCTAGCGCCTTGGATATGTCATTTCATGCCCAGCTTCTTCTTAATAGGACTTTAATTACAACTTTAGAAAAGCTAAAGTACCTGTCTGTTCTGGAGTTCCTAAAGCATTATAAATAAGTTTTGTTTTTTCTTAAAATACCCTGCTTTTGCGCCAAAATGAATCGTTGTTTTTGTTGCCAATCATCAAGTTTCTTTTGTGCTCGCGCAGCCTGTCTTTGTTTGATAATATCTTGCTGTTCTTGTACCCGCAAGCGCACAGCCCGTCTTTGCTTTAAAATATCTTGCTGTTCTTGTCTTTTCTCAGAGCCCAAATTCTTAACATAAACGTCCTCTGCGCTGTCTGGAGCTACCCTGTTGTTCCTACCTCTACTCATACTGCTACTCCTATACACAACCCTGCTTACCGAATCCCTTTTCTTACCACTAAAAATAGCTTCAATGATTCGTAATATGCAAGCTCCTGACACGTACACGTATACCACAAACAAAACCGCCCCAATAAAACCCAATGCATTCATAAAGCCCTCTCCTTACTTTAATACCCAGCATGATTTGCTTTAAAACACCCATCGGTGCATACTTGCAGTCTAATAAACCACCTATCTTGCCAGATACAGCGTATAAGTATACCACTAAATCCTTTATAAATCATTGCTAAAGTAGAACAACATATCAAACGAATAACCCTTTAAAAGGTTAGTAAAAAGCCTTTTTGATAGCCGATAATTTAACGTCTATTTACTTGCCATTTAATTGCTTCTTGCTTCTTGTGTAGTACCTTTAAAGGGATAGGAGTGGTTTGTTTATGTGCGTGCTGTGTTTTCTAACGACGGTTGTTGGTTGTACATCGATTATTGGTTGTGTATGGTGGTATAAGACTAGGGGCGGGGGTGAGATTGAATTGGCAGTGGAGTCTTTAACAGCTGTAGCGCAAAAGGCTGCTGAAGCTGTTGGTAGTGCTACAGGTAGGTCTGTAGAGGAGATTAAGAACTTAAGTAAAGAAGATCTTGAACAGTTTGCTGATGCTGCTGCTTGCAGTGCTGATGGGATTAGTAGTGATCAGAAAAATTCTGAGCTTATTGAGCAGATTAGAGAATCAGCTCTTAAGCTTGATTTAGCCTTCAATGCATTGATTGCTGCTGGCTACAGTGACGATATTGTGGATCTGGTATTGGGGAATATGAGCTCCGCTTTGGGAAAGTTGGGGTTGGCTGGCAAGCTAGCAGCCATAATAGAGAGTGACCGTGGCGGTATCCATATAGTTGAGGAGGCTAGGAAAACCGTATGGGAGTTTGGTGGTGATATTTCTTGTATGAAAAGCATTGAAAACACTAGAGGATATGCTAATGCACACGCTAATGGAATTAAAGCTTGTGTTAAAAATCTTATGGGGAGTGTAATTGATTTATTTGAAAAGGGTGTCCGTGATAAGTTGGGTAGTGCTTTAAGATATGCACCTTATAAGTTTAAAGACTCTTTAAATAAACTATGGGATGCAGCTCTATCTTTAGGCTCAGCTTCACATAAGGTTAAGTATTAGTATTTACTAACACATCACTAGCAAATAATTTTGGTATCTTATTTGCTTGCCATTTAATTGCTTATTACTTCTTGTGAAGTACCTTTGAAGGAATAGGAGTGTTTTTATGTATGCAAGAGTGATAGGTATTTTGATATTGATATTGTTTACCAGTTGTAAGTCAGGGAAGGCTGAAGATACACTTGAGTCTGAGGTGGAGCAAGACTCCCCCGAGCTTGTGGAACAATGGGCGGCTGAGGGTGTTAGCAAGGCTACGGGTAAGTCTGTAGCTGAGGTTAAGTCTTTAGACGGGGTTGAAAAGTTTGCTAAAGCTGCCAAGGATAGTGCTGAGGAGGCCTTTAGGAGCTCTAATGATAGGAATGATGAGAGGCAGGTTTTTGTGTTTATTGATGAGATTAGAGAAGCAGCTGGTAAATTTGATGTGGCTTTCAAGTCATTAGTTAGTGTTGGCCTCAGGGGTGGTGCGGCAGCTGTGATAGGTAATATGAGCTCCGCTTTGGGTAGGCTGGAGTTAGCTGGGAAGCTGACTAGGCTCGCAGAGCGTGGTGGTGGTAATGCATTAGAAGAAGCATCAGAGGCTGCTTTGGAGTCTGGTGGTGATGTTTCTTGTATAAAGGAAATTGAAAATAACAAGGAGTACACCGATGCACCAGCTAATGGAATTAAAGCTTGTGTTAAAAATCTTATGGAGGGTGTAGCTGATTTATTTGAAGAGGGTGTTCGTGATAAGTTAGGCCTTGCTTTAAAAGACACACCTTATAAATTTAAAGACCCTTTGGGTAACCTATGGGATGCAGCCCACGCTATGAGCGCTGCTTCGTATAAGGTCATGCTTAAGTACTAGCATTTGACTTCATCGCTAACCATTAGTTACAGCTTGATATTGTTTATTGCCTCTTATGGAGTACCCTTGAAGAAAGGGAGAGGTGACTTGTTATGCATGTAAAAGTAATGAGTATTTTGCTATTGATGTTGTTTATTGGTAGCTGTAAGTGGTGGTTTAAGGCTGAAGCTGAAGGCGGGGTTGTAACAAGACCCGTTGAGGATATTAAGGTTGTTGCTGCGCGGGCAGTTGAGGAGGTTAGTAAGGCTACGGGTCGGTCTGCTGCTGAGGTTAAGTCTTTAAGTAAGGATGATCTTGATAAGATTGCTGCAGCAGCTAAGGCTAGTGCTGAAGCGACTTACAATAGCACTAATGACAACAAAGAGGACAAGAAGAAGAAATCTGAGTTTATTGATGAGATTAAAGAGTCAGCTGGTAAGATGGATCTAGCTTTCAAGTCTTTAGTTGGTGCTGGCTATACAGGTGATCTTGCGAGCCCTGTGTTAGGGAATATAAAGAATGCCTTGGGGCGGTTGGAGTTAGCAAAAAAATTAGCCGAGATTGAAGAAAGTGGTGATTCTAATACACTTGACAAGGTTAAGCGGGCTGCAAAGGCACTTGGTGTTAATGAGTCTTGTGTTAATAATATTGATGGGCGGCAAGGTTATGCGAATGCGGTAAAGGGTGGCCTTAAAGAATGTATTAAAAACCTTATGGACCATGTAAACTCAGATTTTGATAGGGGTGTTCGTGCCCAGCTAGACAAAGACCAGCTAGGGGACGTGCCTGAGAAGTTTAAGGACGCGTTTGATACGCTACGGGGTGCAGCTCACAAAATGCAGCAAGCAGCTTCTAAGGTTCAGCATAAGTATTAGTTAAGTGTTATTGGATAGGTAGGAGAGGTAATAGTGATAGTATCATTCTTATTCTCTATAATTTCTTGCTCAAGTTAGGTAGAAACGAATTTGTGTAGGCTGGCTTTGGAAAGTCTGTTATTAATTGAGTAGCCAAGCCCATGGTTGTGTGTGTACTCTGCAATTATTTGTTTGTAGGCTCTCTCAGAAGCGACAAATTCTTTGTACAAGTTAGCAGCATACTCATCCAGTGTATCGTAGACACACATGTTTTCTACAAGCCTAAACTTGTTAAACCAATATGAATTAAGGGTATCTTTTGTAATAAGTATTTTTGTGTCCCTGTCTAGAAAATATTTCCTTATGTTATCTTGCTTTCTAAATAAGTAAACAGGTATACGTGGTCTGTAGTGCTCTAGTAAATTACCAGGAGATGCGGCCGCCTCTTCTGCTGCAGCATAATCTACACTAAACTCGTACCCAAGAGCCCCCTGTATTGCCTCTCTTGTAATAAAACCTGGACGCAATATTAGTACATCCCCAGTGTTGGTGAAGCTTACAACAGTTGATTCTATTCCAATGCTTGAGCACCCCTCATGCTTAATTATTCCTCTAACTAGTCCATTAAGCTCTTTGCTTGCCATAGAAAAATTGGTAGTGCTGGGGCGTCTTGACAGATTGGCAGAAGGGGCTGCTATTGGAACACCACTTGTCCTAATTAAGCTTAATGCTACAGGATGGCTTGGTATCCTTACTGCAATGCTGCTAAGGCCACCGCATACAAATCTAGACACCCGCCCTGCATTCTTAAGTACAAATGTCATGGGGCCTGGAGTAAATCTTTGCATCAAGCGCTCTGCACTCCGAGGAACATAGGCTGCAAGCTCTCTTATCCTCTCTATTGAGTCAACATGCACTATTAATGGGTTGGTAATGGGGCGCATCTTGACTGCAAAGATCATACTAACAGCAGCACCATTGTATGCATTAGCTCCAAGCCCATACACTGTTTCCGTTGGAAACACCACCAGCTCACCTTCTTTTATAAGTCGTGCTGCCCTTTCTACTTCATCACATCCTATTAACTCGGTCTTCATTGTCTCAGCTTCATGCCCTCTGCTTTTTAAAATGTAGAGTAATATACTGCTTGTCAATCAATGCTTGCTGCTTAAAGTCTTGTTAATTACTTACCTCTTCAAGCTGCTTTACAAAAGGGAGTCATTTATTTTTAATACAAAATACTAATTCAATTATCCAACTTAATAATTAGCGCAGTGTATTTCATGCCACTACTGCCTTATAAATATTATATTTTATTAACGAGTGCTTATTTCCTCTATATTCTCTTCAGGCTCTGTTTCAATGATATCCACTGCCTTCATTTTTTCATCAACCATATCCCCTTGATTATATCTGAGAAGCAACTCATCTAATAAGGCCCTTTTTTCCCTACAAAGCGTATCTAATATAAAAGAAGCAAATTTAGTATTTGACTTAAAATACATATACGTATCTTCTGAAGGCATCGATATTCTTAATGCTGCTCCCTTTTTTATTTCTCGCTCTCCTTCTACTTTTAAATCATCACCACTTGCTAATAAAAGATTCCTGCCGTGAAATCCCTGCTCTTTAATATCCTGTTCCGTTATATATCCTTCTTTAAGCGCCTTCCCAATTTTAATATAGTTATAAACATTTGACTTTGATATTCTACTAGCTTGAACAAACGCCTTAAAATCTGCAAACCCACCCGCTATATATAATTTTTCATCGTGTATTTCAAACAATGTTTTAGCTATTTCTATTCTATTCTCAACATCTCGTATTACCAATACTGCAAGCTTACTCATAAGAGTTTTAAATCTCATATCTAAATCATTACGCATATCCTTTAATGCTTGTTTGTCAGTTCTTGCTCTAAATTTGACTTCTATTTCCTTCATAAAATGATCCTTGTTTACTAATACAACTCTAAACTTTTAGAGCCTGTTCTCCACTCTTTAACATAAAATTGTTCAAAATTTTTCGATATTCATCTACATAATCACTTTTCATATCAATGGCATCTCCTAAATGGAATTTTTTATTCAAACTTTCGCGTTCTTTTACAGTTCCTAAAAAGTCATCTCTCTCTTGAAGCTTCCTATTAATATTAAAATGCGTGCTTCTATTCCGGTACATAGTTGCTAGTGTATACATAGGTATGTCCAATTTTAATTCATTTCTAACTTCTTCATAAATGAGTTCTATGCTTTCATATGTCCACACCTGACAAACAACTGGTGTGATTACATAATTACTAACAACAAGTGCATTCGATAAAATAGGACCAGTTGCCGGTGTGGTATCAATTAAAATATAATCGTACTTTTTGCTTAGGTGCCGTATTGCATCTTTTAAGTAAAAATTTGTATCACTAATTTTAATAAATAAATCACAGCGATATCTCTCCATAACATCGTATAAAAACCTTTTCAAGGTATAATACCCTGCTATTATGTCAAGATTTCGTTCCACATTTATAACCGCATGCCCTATAAACCGCTCTCCCTTAAGAACTTGGTGTATATTAAACTCTGAAATACACGCCCCTTGTTCATCTAATAAATTACCATAATAACTAGTAATAGAAGACTGAGGATCCATATCGATAAGCAAAACCTTATGCTCCTGTGATAGCAGCTTAGCAAGTATCAAACAAGTAGTGCTCTTGCCAACACCACCCTTAATACTTGCTACTGATATAACTCTAGGGCTCGTTCTCCTGTCAGCCAATTTCCTGTCCTCTTCTATCTCTAAGCTTCATAAAAACCAAACATACACCCCTATGTTTGATAATACTTGAACAATTTAAAGATATCAAGCAGCATTATCTAAATACTGCTTTTTATTTTCAAGTTATTTTTAACCTGACTTTAGTGATATGATTGGGCGAGATATATAGAGATTCAACTTTAGTCTTCATGAGTATAGATTTAGGGTATAAGGTGTGGCTCTGGATAGAAATAATTTAATTACTTAACCACCCCATACTCACTTTTTATCAGTTAAATGCATCCTCGTTTTCTTAAAAAGCCTTGTTTAGTATGATGTTGCAAGTATTTCATGTTTGATTTGCCCAAAAGTAGCAGCGAGGCCACTAGATTTAGCTACTGTGTGAACATTAAGGCCATGTTTTTCAAATAATTGCAATACAACAGGATCATCGTATTCACTTATTGCAAACAACCAAGGATACCGTTTAAGCTCTAGTATTAATCTTTCAAGTTTATCAATACTCCAATCCTTATTATCAACAAGCCCTCCTTTTGACATGCTGTACGGGGGATCTAGATACATAAAAGATGACTTTGTAGTCTTGACTCTTTTATTTATCATTCGTAGGAATCTAAATATATCTTGATTAGTTATTATTGCATGCTCAAGCTTAGCTAGTACGAGGTCCTTGTATTTGTTAAATCGTTCTAGAAATATCTTCTTACCATTGTGTCTGCTTACTACCATGGTATTACTAACCTGCCCAAAGAGTGAATAAAGCAAGCTTAGGATCTGATACCCTATCTTGTCTTGATTCTCATCCATTATATCTTTATATATTAATGCATTCTTTACACTGTTGTATAGATAGTCTGGATCTCTTCTTAATATGTAGAAAAACTTGTATATAAACCTTGAGTGGTCATTTAGTATATTAAATTGAGCTAGTGGCTTGTTTAAAAATATGGCTCCTGTACCTAAGAACCCTTCAATATATGCGGAATGCTTTGGAAACAATTCTATTATGCGCTCCTTATACCTATATTTACTTCCTTCTCTATTTAGTAATTTCATTATTAAATATCCTCTTTTTAAACTTACTTTTTTAATTTATTTTAATTTATCTTAATTCACCTACATGAAGCACCCCTTAAAGTAAAGAAGAGGGCAGTACCGAAGTACAACCCTCTTCTATGAGTAGTTTAAGTAAGCATAATAAATTATGTTACTTAAACTATATGTATTATATACTATTTATGTAAAAAAGTCAAGTATTATGCTACTTTTAGTCTGACATTCTAAAGCCAAGTGAATGCTCCTTAGCTTTAAGCATACGAACAAGCTTCTCAGCATCAAGGACGTCCCCATTGAAGTTATAGTTATTAATCACAACTGTTCCTTGACCCTTAGCTCCTTCTGCCTTTTGTAGCCTTACGATCTCTTCAGCAATAATGCGAGCCTCATTTTTTCTTAAATTCTCATCAATTGGAGCTGGAGTTACCTTTACAAACTCACTCTGACCAAACTCACTTGTTAGAAGGCCGCCAGCATTGGGCATGTAAGTGGGGCTGTTAGTTTTAAACGCAGCACCTCGTTGAGCAAGTTTAATCTCCTCTAGGCTACCAGCGGCCTTAAGTTTTGCGATGCGTTTTAGTATCTCATCTAGTATGGCAGTAGCATTATCTATGTCTGTTTGCTTACTCCAATACCACCATGAGGCATTAATCTTATCCACTTCTGCTTGAGCTTTAATCCTCTCTTCTTCAAGTTTCGTAAGCTTACGGCTGCGTTCCTCTTCAATTTTCTTCTGTGTCTCCTGTGTAGCGATGCCCTCCTGCTGTGCAGCCCGCTTGGTCTGGTACTCCTGCTGCACACTAGCTAAACGCTTTTGAAACTCCTCTCCTGATATTTGTCCTTTACTTTGTGCTTGCTTTAAAAACTCAATTTCCTTACTGTACTGCTCATCAAGCTTTGAAAGCTTTTCCTTTCTCATGTTAATCTCACGAGTAAAAGCGTCTTCTATACGCATGAGCTCGACTTCACTTTGTTTAGCAAGCCGATCTAATTCCTCATCACGTCTCTTTTCAATCTCAGCAATAGCCTTTGCTTCTATTCCCTTAAAGATACCCACTGTAAAATCAAAAATGGCAACGGCCAGCTGACCCCACACACCAAGGTTTGATACGATATCTTTTGAAGCCTGCACTGTAGATGCGATAAAGGCGTCTGTACCCCGAGCGGTATTTTGCGCAAAGGCCTTACCTAAATCTTGAGTTAAAACCTTACTTACGGAGTTTGCTAGTCCATTAAGTAATGCCATTATGGACGAAAACCAATCTTGGCTAGCCTTGCGAGCCTGCTCGGCAGCACTAAGTAAGGCATTCTTATTAGTGTCATTAAGATGCTCAAACTCACTCTTGTGAGCTTCGCTAAACTGGCGATACATTACAGCTATCTCTTGTTGCATAGCAACAGCAGCCCTCCCATGGGCATCCTCAGGTAGTAAGGCAAGGTTGTATTTAATGTCTCTAATCTTGTCTTGCAAAGCCTTGTATGAATCAGCAAAGGACCTATCAAGCGCGCTCTTTTCAAACTCATTAACCTCACGTTGCATTGCAGTAACGACCTGCCTGCTTTGTTCATTAAGTTTTGCAAAGTTTGAACCATATTTTGCAAGGAATTCCTTATTGCGCGCGTGAGCTTCAAGAGCAAGCTTACGGGTTGCCTTCTCTTGTTCCCTATAGGGAAGTGTTAAGATTTCACGCTCTTTGGTAGCTAAATCAGCTTTTAAGTCCTTATGAGCATTAACAAAATCGTGATTGGCTCTGGCAAAATCACCAACGGTCTTCTCAACCCCAGCCAGCGTCTTCTGATTTGCTTCATTTAAGTTATCAAAGCTTGAACTGTATTTGGCAAGGAATTCCTTATTGCGTGCGTTAATGAAAGCCTCGACTTGACGAGTAGCCTTAAGCTGCTCCTCGTAGGGTTTAAGCTCTATGTCACGCTTCATCTTAAATATTTTCTTCTGAAGCTCCTCATAATCAGCAGTCATTTGCTTATCATAATCAGTAATGGCCGTTGGATCGTATTTCTTCGTGCGTTCAGGTTCTGGTTTTTTCTCTTCTGCCTCTTGCTGCTTAGCAAGCCCTAAGAATTGAGAGACTGCCCCCCAAAGCTTACCAGCAAGCTCACCTGCCTTACTAAAAAGCGAGAGGATGGGGCCGAAAGCCCACTTGAAGGCCTCCACGTACTTACCTGCAATATAGCCTGCAATTTCCATAAGCTTAGCATAAAGCGAGATAACAGCACCTGTTATTTTAGTAATGGGAGTCAAGACACCCACAATTAAGAACTGCTTGACCTTCTCAAAGCCCATCATCATGGGCTCTAGTGCCTGCCCGATTTCTAAGAACAGCTTCTCACTCATCTTAGCAGTCTGTTCTTGTGACTGTGCTAGTGTACGGGCCTCACGAGCCGTGTTTTTGTAAAACTTACCACCCTCACCTGTGGCCTTTTGCAAGGCACCACTTAGATCGTTAAAGCCAAGCTTACCCTCACTAGCCATCTTAAACAATGCCTCACCACTAACACCCGCCTCCTCTGCAAGCACGTCTGTAATATCAAGACCCATGTCACGTAGCGACTCGAGGTCCTCTAGAGCAATGCGGTTGCTAGACTCAGTTTTAGCATAAACCTCAGCAAGTTTTTCCAAGCCAGCACTGCTCCCTCCAGCCACGTCTGCAAACATGCTCATGCGTGCGCGAGTCTCATCTGCAGTAGCTCCATATGAGAGCAGTGTTTGTGCTGCATTATTTATTGCCTCTTGAGAAAAGAGCGTCTCCTGCCCGAAAGCCCGCATGTCCTCAGCTAATGCCTTGCCAAGGTCCTCACTTCCAAGCATGCCTGAGAATGTTTCAACCTCTTTGTTAAAAGAATCAACAGCGGCAAGTGAGGCACTAAACCCACCAGCAATCGCATCTCCAATGCCTTGAAGCACCTTTAAAGCTAAAGCGAGCGGCCCCATGCTTGCTACAACCTGCTCAAGTGACTCACCTACCTTATTAGCAAAGCCCCTAACATCAACTAGGTTTTTTCCCATGCTTTTAAATGAAGCACCAAGTGATTTAACGCCTGCGGTCTTCTTACCAATGCCAGCAACGCTATCAGCTACTTTCTTCTGTGCATCGGCTGTCTGTTTAGCTTGCTTAATCATAGCGTCTTGGGCAGCCTTGACTGATCCGGCTGCTTTACCAACCCCACCAAGGTTACGCTCAAGTTCGGCAATATTGTCAAACTGCTGGCTTGCCATTTCTTGCAAAGCTGCAGCCATAGCGTCTAGTTTTTCTTCATTCTGTGTTGCTATTGATAAAGGGATTATTATGTCTTCTAGTGTCATCTACTCACTCTCTTTTTCTCTTGGCTTTGATGTTGATGTTGAATCGTATTTGAAAATATTTGAATTCTATTTGAAAATATTTGAATTCTATTTGAAAATATTTGAATTCTATTTGAAAATATTTGAATTCTATTTGAAAATATTTGAGTTCTATTTGAAAATACTGGGCTTCTATTTGAAAATGAAGACATTGAGTTTCTATTTAAAAACACTAAGTTCGTATTTGAAAGTATTAATATTCTATTTAAAAACTCTGAGAAGACCCACCACCTACTCACTTAAGTCCTCACCTTTTTGTCTTTCAATATAAAGACCCAGCTCATTTAGAACTAGAACGAACCAATAATTTTGATTAAAAAGACCACCTGCTTCAGGTAGACTACCAGTGTTTCTTGACACTAATGCTATGTTAATCAAATATGAGATGGCAGCCTCATTTTCTCTAATCCAATCAAGCTCACTCTTCATTTGTGATATAAACTCTGAATTAATTTTGTCTGCATACCTCAAGACTTCGCTGTAGTGGTCACGTTTGGCGAGGTATTGGATTGCAAGCTCGACTTTTTTAAGCAGCGCTCTGCCCTTAGTGTTGAGGATAAGTTGCCAAGCTCCAGCGATATGCTGTACAGCATGTCATCTAGTAGGATCGCATCACACTCAACCATTTCTTTAGTAACAAGCTTGCCTGTCTGATCAAAAAGACCAACAAAGCCTGCTACGTGCTCGTTCCATACTTGACGTACATATTGCATCTGAGCTGCAGTTGATTTTGCTACACCCGCAGGATCATACTCCGAGCCATCGCTTTTCTTAATATCTTGTAATATTTGTATTTGACGAGCCTTAAGCTTTTCCATAAACCCATAATCAACATTCTCAAGAACGATATATGCATCACTTTCTTCTGAATTTAAATCAAGATCCTTACCATTTCTTATGTATGATGGGATGTAGGGAATTTGTACCCTACCTGTTAAATTAACATTAATTAGCATCTAGTGCCTCCTTTTTTAACTTTTGATTGGTTAATTGTTCTTTTTATCCAAGACCTCCTTGCTCCTTTGCTTGCTGAACTAAATCTCAAAAAACACAGCCCCTTCTATGTAGTCATAGGAAAGTGATACGAGTGGTTTAGAAAGTGTTACTTGGCATTTAAGGTCTATTTTTTGGTTTGATAAATCTTGTGCTGGATTGAATGTTGCAATCTGTCCTTCTGCTACACTAAACTTGGTACGCTGGTCAATGCTTTGTATCTGGTTTACTAGAAGCACTATAAACTCATAATTTACAGGCTTCTTAAGCTTGCCTATCTCATACTCACCATTCTTACCATTTTCATTCTTCTTTGTAATATCCATGGTTGGGAAGTGTGAACGCTCTATGTAGGTTTCAAGGAGCTCCTCTTTGTTCTCAGCGGTTTCCTTAACGGAATACCCTGAGAATTCAACCGTGTGCTCCGGTTGCTTTCCTATTGCTGATATGGATCCACATGTAGTCTTAAGGGTTTCAGTTGCCTTTACTGAGTTGATGTTGTATGAGTAGCCAAGGCAATATGTTCTCATGAGCAGTACTTCAATCTCATCCTTACTACCTAACGCCTTCTTAAGGTCTTCAAGGAATGACTGCTCGTAGTAAAACACACCCCCTTCCTTAAGAGAATAGCTTGAGGTTAAGCTTGATCCTTCACCTAATTTCTTAACTCTAAACACACATTCTTTAATTGAAGCCCAGCTCTTGGGCTGTGTGGTTTTAAGTGATAAGTCTTTTACAACTAAATCCTTAGGTTCTTCCTCTTTACCATTCCCATTTTTAATATCACTTCCCTTAAAGCACCACTTAAATTTGTCAATGTTAACAGCTACAAGCACTGCTCCTGAGGGTATTTTTAATTTTTGCTCTGCCATTCTCTATCCTCCTTTGCTTGCTGAACTAAATCTCAAAAAACACAGCGCCTTCTATGTAGTCATAGGAAAGTGATACGAGTGGTTTAGAAAGTGTTACTTGGCATTTAAGGTCTATTTTTTGGTTTGATAAGTCTTGTGCAGGATTGAATGTTGCAATCTGTCCTTCTGCTACACTAAACTTGGTGCGTTGGTCACGGCTTTGTATCTGATTTACTAGAAGCACTATAAATTCATAATTTACAGGCCTCTTAAGCTTACCTATCTTGTACTTGCCATTCTCACCATTCTTTATAATGTCCATGGTTGGGAAGTGTGAACGCTCTATGTAGGTTTCAAGGAGCTCTTCTTTGTTCTCTATAGTTTCTTTTACAGAATACCCTGAGAATTCAACCGTGTGCTCAGGCTGCTTTCCTATTGCTGATATGGATCCACATGTAGTCTTAAGGGTTTCAGTTGCCTTTACTGAGTTGATGTTGTATGAGTAGCCAAGACAATATGTACGCATGAGCAGTACTTCAATCTCATCCTCATTACCTAACGCCTCCTTAAGGCCTTCAAAGAGTGACTTTTGTTCATAATAAAGAACACCACCTTCCTTAAGAGCATAGCTTGAGGTTAGCTTTGAACCTTCACCTAATTTCTTAACTCTAAACACACATTCTTTAATTGATTTCCATTTTGAGGGCTTGCTTATTGAGAGTGATAAGTCTTTTACAACTAAGTCCTTAGGATCACTTCCATTAACCTCACCATTGTTTTTAACCTCACTACCCTTAAAGCACCACTTAAATTTGTCAGTGTTAACAGCTACAAGCACTGCTCCTGAGGGTATTTTTAATTTTTGCTCCGCCATTCTCTATCCTCCTTTGCTTGCTGAACTTGAATCTATCAAAAACAGGCGTTTTTGATGCAAATCATAAGAAAGGGATACGTGTGGTTTAGAAAGTGTTACCTGACATTTAAGATCTATTGGTTTAATAAGTCTTGTGCTGGACTTGAATGCTGGAATCTGTACTTCTACTAAACTACACTGGTCACGGCTTCGTGATTTTAAGTGACAAGTCCTTTACAACTAAATCCTTAGTTTCTTCCTTTTTATGATTCACGTTTTTAAATTCACTTACCCTTAAAGCAGCACTTAAACTTATCGGTATTAACAGCTACAAGCACTGCTCCTGAGGGTATATTTTTTTACTCTGTCATTTTATTACTCCTTTTAACACGAAACATCCAAATCACTACTATTGACTCTAGTTGCAAGCGAGCACCTAAGAGTTGTTACCATTTGAATCTGTTCATCCCCAACAACAGATGAGTCATTAATATTAAACTCAGCTAGTGAGTAATTTAGAGTTAAGAACTTTGTTATAAGTAAAGCGAGTGTGAGTCCTTGTGTCGGTTCGCTGCTGCATTCAGTTATTATGGTAAAATCTAGAGCTACTACTAGTGAGTACTCTTTGCATTTAAGCACGACCTCACCTTTACTTGAGAGTGTGAAGACCACGACAGGCATCTTTAATGTGCTGCATGCATAAAGCTCAGATTTGTAGTAAACCTTAGTTGTAGGAAATTTACAACAAGCCAAAAATGCAGCAAGCTCACGCTTTAGTGTTAGGATGTAATTCTGGATAAACCGCGTCTTCATTTAAGTAGGTCCCTTGCCCGCAGGATCAAATCTCTTCTAATCCAGCCTGTATAACGCGTCTTGGCTCCACTCTTTTTAATAGCAAGCCAAATGGGAACAGCAGCCGAAGCTAATCCCTTATAAGAAGCCCACGCTCTAATTGCAGCCAGACTTGGTGGTGTCTTGTATGCCTCTCCAGTATCAAGCTTACCGGCTAGTGGGCTTGCTATTTTAACCTCGATATTAAATCCTAATGGAGTCTCTTGTGCACTAATACTAGCTACCTCCTTAAGGCGTGCTGGTATTTGTGGCAGTAGTACGTCTAGATTCTTCTCTACTTTAATTCCAATAAACCCTTTTACTGTCTCAAGGATTGTCTTTTTAATATTAAAATTAATCTTAGTGTCCATTAAACCCACCTGTTGTCAATCTGATCTTAGTGTCCATTTTCATTACTGCCGCCTTTAACAAAAGTACCCAATGTCTAGATAGGGTCTTGTGTCAACTCTTTGGAATAGGAAGTCAAGTTGAGAAAGCACCTGCCTGAGTCTACACCTATCTTGTGCAGCCTTGCTGCACCTTGGATGAAACACCTCTGAATAGACGACATCTAGTAGTATTAATAGCCAGTTCTTGTAAGCAACGCTACTTGTGATGCTGTATAAATCCAATATGGCTGCTGCATAACGCAGTGATTCTGTAAGCTCACCTTTAAGGTGCACTGGTATTTCTACCACACCCTCATTAATGCAATAGGCTTTAAGGTAGTCAATTTGAGTGTTTACAATCCACATCCCAAGCCAATCATCTAGAGTAATGCCTTGTATTTCCATTCTAATCCTCTACTAGTTTATGGTCCTCTACTAATCTCGATCTCAACAACTTCTGCAGGCTCGAAGTGGATAACACCAGCTGATTCCATTGAAGCGTGAATGTAGTCCCCATCGGGAGCTGAGAATCTTCTGAAGAATATTTCAGGTATCATAGGAACAAACATGACCTCTGGATTGGGCTCGTAAAGCACTGGATGCTTAAGGCCTTTGAAAACTGAAGTTATGATATTGTGGTCGTCCTCTAGTGATTTTTTAATCTTAATGTATTGTGGTTCACTATATAGATCAGCTAGTAGATGTGAGAAGCTGTGTGGCAGCAGTAGGTGATAAACCCCGTCTAGCTTTTCCTTATGTTTCTCCGATTCACGCTTTGCAAGCACAACGCTGTCGTGCAGTGTGTACCCACTAGTAACAGAGGGTACTTTTATCGTGCTCCGGCCTGTAAGTGTGGCGATGCCTTCCATTTTAATGTGTGGCTTGCCAAAGATAATTGAATGGTATGCATCTTTCATAAGACCAAGTTCAAGATTAGACTTAACCTCATCTTCTGATACGGACCCATACATGAGGTCTTTTAAGGCAATGCGCTGCACTGTATCAAATACGTGCATCTTGTAGGCTACCTCTTGAAACGAAACGCTACTCCTACCAATCTCATTATTATAATCACCAAAACTTGCAGTAACGTTGTGCTCAAGTACTGCCTTCCTTGCAACGTAATATCCTTGCCTGAGGTCACTTCTGTTTATTATCTTGTATGGAACTAACTCCTCAAGACCGTCTTTTGCAAGCTGCAGTATGTCACCACTGTAGGCGCCGCTTGCTTCTGTGAAAATACTTCGACTCATATTAGCTCTCCTTTTTTAAATCCTTTTTTCTAATAAGTTTTAAGCAAACTTAAGTTTACCGTCTTTGTCATATTCAGGACCAATATTAATATCGAGTAGAACGATATTCTTATCACGAGGGTCCGTGTCCTTGACTCTACCAACCTGCACAACTCCCTCGCCACCATTACCATCCTTTACCAGTTTGTCACATTTTAAGAAGACAAGGTCACCAATCTTAGGGTCAGGCCACGCGTTGTCAAGCTTGACTACAATCTCACCAAACCTCCTAATCGGAATCATTTCTCCGGGGAAATAGTCTGGATTCTCATAAGCTTTAATATCTACTTTCCTTAATGCAAACCCCCGAACACTGCAGCCTCCATTACCAGCTGATGAGGGTGCCTTAACTAGAATGTCTCCCATGGGGCTTGACTTACCAGTAGCAAGCACAGGCATGCCGGCTTGTATTATGTCTGAATTAACGTCAACCACGGCCGTCTCGGTTTGGTTGGTACCACTCTTGTGATCAGAGCCTATTACAAATCTCTTCTCAATCGATGTAAAATCAAAATCAGGCATGTGCTAACCTCCTTTCCTTGTACCTTTGGGCTTTAGTATTATTAATAATCTTGCCTACCTCCCTATTTTGGGTGTTAACCATTTGTTTGTAGGCTGTATTCTCTTGAACCACAAGACATATATTGTCAATCTGTGAGTCAAGATCACCTGCCTCATCAACTTTAAACTTAGATACGCTATACTTGCGTTTCATAGCCTCAAGGAAGGCAAGTTTGGCTTCCTTAACACTAGTTGCATCCTTTACTGTTGATGGGATGTAGTACTCTTGGCATTTCTTCTCAAGCTCTGATAGCTTTTGTGAGTCTTTAAATGCATCAGCTTCTGCTTGCAGTCTTGCCTTGGTTAGTGAATTCCTTTCAATCTCAACCCTACGATCAATCTCCTCTCGTGGCATCATATCGGGTAGCTTTCGATATGCATCCTTGAGTCTCTTGTACTCATCTTGAGATATCGTAACGCTATCTCTTTGAGCAGCGTTGTCGCGGCTGGGCTTGTTACTTTGCTGCACTACTACCGCTGCCTCTGTATTGTTACCACCCTCTGGTTCAACAGCTCCTAATTCCATAGAAACTGCATCTAGCTCATCTTCTATTTGCATATTACCTCCTTTGCATGTTGCAAATATTTAAACTTTTCAAGTTCACTCTCTTTAACCTGCACTTCAATGTGTCCAAATTCTGGACTCCGTGTTTTATGCACTTCAATGTGTCCAAATTCTGGACTCCGTGTTTTATGCACTTCAATGTGTCCACTACTTTGCATAAAGCCTCCTCCACTATTCATTATTCAGGTAAGCTCTAAACTGAGCCTCAACCTGCTCCTTTAAGTCATCTCGACCCAACTCGGCAGCTTTTTGCATAAGTTCAAGATAAGTAGCTAGCGTGCGGGCGTGCTTCTCATCAATATCAGCTTGTTCCTTCTGACTCACGGGCTTTACAGCCTTAAAGCTCCAATTGGATTTTAGTTGAAACTTAGCAAGCACGGTATTAATGAAGGGAGCCACCATTAGTCTTGAGATCTGTTCGATATTAAGATAGAATATGTCGTAATTGCCAACGCTGCCCTCACCTGAAGGGGATACTGGATAGAGTATCTCTTTAGGAATGCCTGAGTGAAGTGTTACATCTGATACTATGATCTCGAATGCGTCACGTAGTGGACTTACGGAACGTGTTATGTTTGAGATATCGTCTTCTCTACCAAGGATCATCATCTTATGATTATCATCAAGCACACCATCTACATTGCGTTTAACCTCAGCAAGGTCAGCAGCAGTCATGTCTTTAACTGATGGCAGGGTAGCTGATTTAAGGAAAGTGAAGTTATTAACTTTTAGGAAGCCCACAGTTTCAATAAGTAGTGTGTTCATTATGCTACTGCTCTTGCGAAGTGCTGTAAAGTTTAGGAATGATGAGCTCATCTTAACGATACGTGTTGGGTGTATATTGTCATGTTTTGCCTCAGAGGTGCTCCACACCTCACCAAAGTTATGTGTGAGCACTGGAAATTCACGCCTTAGGGGTGTTGTGGCGTCCTCTGAGTCTGCTATTACTATATGAAATGAGCTTTCTCCTGTAAGAATTGCTGAGTACACCATGCGTTTGATGATCATTCTAAAGTTTTTGTTAAATAGGATATCAAGCCCGTCGCCCTTGTCGTGATAAATGTCTCTTGATGAGGCAAAGCCTGCATAAATCTCAGCTATTTGCTCAAATAGCCTTGAAGCATCGCATGGTGAGGCTGCCTCACTTACGGGCAGCAGTGCGGGGCCTCTTGTATCTTTTCTTCTCTTATTTAGAAAACTAAACTTAAGCACTTAATGCCTCCTACCTTTGCTTGTCTTTTAATGCCTTTTGGTAAGGAAATGGTGCTGACTAGATTTATGATCATTTTTCTAATCTCTTCTAGCATATACACTTACGCCTTCTATTTCCTTGTTTACAAACCCCTAGACTTGTATTAAAAAGACATGCTTTACTACGATTAACTTCTTTTAGCATATACATTTACTCTTACGGCCTTTTGTTCTACTTTTCATGAAAAAATGGAGACTACATTTAAGAAAGCTGGAATGTAGTCAAGCTCCTTTTGCATAACAATATTTCTAGCAACACCCTCCTCAGCATCGTCATCGTAGTAGTACTCAGTATCACTAAACTCCGATATTACACTTTCAGTTTCCTCATTTGCGATGACATTTAAATTACTAGGGATTAAATAATCGGATAGTGCATAAAGATTTTTATTGCGAGCAAGCAATGCACCCTTACCAAGACGAGAGAATACATTTGCAAGCTCAGCACGAGTATTTGGAAGCACGAAGACGCCCTTAAAGCGTTGTGTTTGGCAAGCATAATCTTCTCTTGAAAGTAAGACCTTGCATGCAGCATTAGTTACAATGGTTATTGGAAGGTATGCAATCCTGCCAATGAGCACTTCAAGGAAAGCTACTCTATTGCCTTTAATATGAACACCAGTGTAGTAGCTGCCCACAGTCCTTGCAAGTAGAGAGGCATCACAAATAGAGAAATCCTTAATAAGTCTTGCTGTTTGAAACTCAAACTCCTCACCTAATACCTCGATTCTGTAGCCAATATCATTTCCATGATAAGCAAGGCGTTGTTTTGCAAGCCATGCAGCCGTGTCCCCACCATTGAGGAATGGGTTGTCTTTGTATGTGCTCTTAATCACACACACGCTTGGGTCGTCTTGATTTGCAATATATCTCTTGTAAAGCCAGTGTGAGCGCGGTACGGGGTTGCTTGACATGTAAACGCGCCCACCGCGCTCTCGCATTGTGGGGAGTAGGTGCTGGATATCATCAGCTGTGAACTGATTTGCTTCCTCAATCCAGAGGTCTTTAAAGTGTGCATAAGATTTAAGATCGGATGTATTGTACCCGCCTTCAAATACAAATGCACGCCTGCGTCCATAAATTAAGTCCTTTGTCTCGATTTTTGCCTTACTAATATTAAATCTTCTTCTTAAAGAGTACCTCGCTAGTAATTCTAATATTTCCTTATGTATTGATTCTGTGGTTTTGTTTTTCTTCTTACGAATAGCTAGAGTATCACCACCCTGTGGGCTGAATTTCCTCTCAAGGTTAACTGTTGCAATATCATACGTCTTGCCTGTACCACGGCTTGAGTAGTATATGAAAACCTCAGCTTGGGGTTTGTCTTTGTATGCATTAAAGTAAACTGGAAGTCTTTTAAACTGCACCTTTATTCCTCTGCTTTTTTTTGTAGTCTAGCGATCTCATCTTCAGTATATGCAGCTGTTGTGGCGCTGTTTGCAAAAAAGTCATTATTACCCAGTATTAGCTTTTCTTTTCTAATAATGTCTAGTATTAAGTCCTCAACGTCACTCATGCCAAGAGTTGCGAAGAACATTCTAAATGCATGCAGGCTTGTTGCTAGTACATTACTGTTTGCAAATTCAACCATCTTTGTAAAAAATGCAGCTAGTAAGGCCTCGCGTGCGTCTCGAGCTCCATCTAGGGGTGGGTAGTGTTCTTTAATTAAATTCTCAAGTTGTGTCTTGTAATCAAATTCATCTGGTTCATTATTATTCATATTCTCCTCTCCTGTAAATCTAGTATTTCATCGTCCTCTTGTAAATCTTCTTCTACTTCCTCTTGTAGCTCCTCTTTGTTAAGTGTTGCCTGCAGCAACAAGCTGCATGCCCCATCTGGCGTGTACTCCTCATCTTCTTCAGCTGCCACAAAATGCCGCCCTTTTAAGTCTTTTAAGCTCTCTTTTGTTTGCTGAAGCAACACTTCTCGTGTATCACTAGTCCCATCTAGTGGAGGCAGCTCGTCTTCTTTTGCTTGATTCTCAAAACTCATATTAAATTCACCTATGCAACACTCACAAAATGCCGCCCTTTTAATTCTTCTTTGTTTTGAAGCAATACTCACAAAATGCCGCCCTTTTAGCTCTTCAAATCTCATACCTTTCAATCCTAAAGATCGTACCTATAAAATGCGATGTAAGCTAAATTACGAGGGCGTGTTTCCCTATCGTAGTTACTATACCCTCTAACTGTTTGTGTGTAGTAAGGCAATGAGAATGTTGAGATATGATCACCTGTGTCTAGATCATATACAAATCTGAAATAATCACCGCGGCTCCAGTAGTAGCTATCAGCGCGAGGCAGCCTTTCAAACTCATTTATTAAGCTGCCATAACCTATATTAAACTCATCAAGCTTGACACGATGTTTATGGTTTTGGAAAGCATCCTCTTGTGTAGTGCCCAAATTTAGAGAATACGAGTAATCATAGTGACGCGGGAACCTGCCTATGAGGTTAGGAGCTGAACTTATACCTAAAACGCGGCGTGCGTAGCAGCTTCTAGGCAAGCTCCTACCATCTGGTATGCAAAATTTATTTGTATTACTAAATGCAGTAATTAATACGTTTTTAGTCAATCTTGAACCCTCTTGAGCAAATTCTGGTGTAAGGGCGCCAATGGGAGTTTTCTTTAAGAAAAACTGCATCATGTGCTGCAGGTGTGCATCAAGATCATCTGGAAGCACGGGTGCGCTTCTATTTGTCTTGTAGTAAATGCGTTCGTTGCTGCTCTTCTTATCACAAACAGCAAACTCGTCACGGTCTGCTACATAAATAGGCTGCCCTGCATCCCCTGTGTAGTGTGCAGCAGCTGCAGCATCACCTAATCCAAATTGTATTCGAGTGCACGCCGTCTGGATTCTTTTCTTTATATCCTCATAATCTTGGTTACTAATGCTCATAAGTTCACCAATCATACCTGTAAAATGAGATGTAAGTTAGGTTTTTAGGGCGTGTTTCATTAGCGTAATTACCACTAGCAGCCTGTCCAGTATCATCTGGGAATGAATATCTTGAGATTCGCTGAGTAAGTGTCATGTTGTAGACAAATCTTAAATATCCACTTGACCAATCACCAGAACGCCTCAGCTCGCTAAAGCCATCAACAAGCCAACCCGAAAAATCAAGTGCATCGCTATCTTCTCTAAATCCATGGTAGTGGTCTTGGAAGGCATCGCTTTGATGCGATCCAATGCCGCGAGGTGTGTCAGCTGATCCATAAGGATCATAGTGACGCATGAACCTGCCTACGAGGTTGGGTGCAGAGCTTATACCAAATCTAGTCCTTACATAGCAATCAGCAGGCAAGCTCCTACCATCTGGTACACAAAATTTCTTAGTGCCCTCGAAAGCCTCAACGAGCTTGCTTCTAGTTAAAGGGTATCCCTCTTGAGCGAAAGCATTTGTTAGAAAACTTGGGTATGTATTGTCAAGACACGTATCTATTAGGTGCTTAAGATACCCATCTATGGTCTCTTCAGTCTTTGGAACGCCTTTGTTTACAGGATAGTAAATGCGGTCCTGACTAGTCTTGCCATCACAAACAGCAAAGGCCTCGCGGTCTTCTACATAAATAGGCTCGCCTGCAGCTCCTATGTAGTCTGCAGCAGCAGCAGCATCTCCTACTCCAAACTGGATCTTAACATTATCAGCTTGTAGTCTTCTCTTAATCTCAAGCCAATCCTCATCACTTATCCCCACTAGGCTACCTCCCTCTCTTGGGTGTCTATTGTATTCTCTTTGTATGTATTAGCATCAACTACTCTGCTAAGCACACCTTGTTTGGTTTCCTTTACAAAAGCGATCTTGTTCTTCTCATGTATATCACGTGTGAGTAAGTCTTGAGTTTGAGTGCTTGCAAGCCCAACGTCGTTTGATGTGAATATGTTATCAGTAAGGCGTGCCCTGCTTACATGCTCAAGTTGCAAGGCTGTGCCTGAGTTGTTGCTAAACTGGCTGCCCTGTACCCTAACACTAGAGAACTTGGAAAGCTTGACTGCATTCTTATTCCCATTAAAATCAGAATTTCTAATCAAAATATTGTCTCCACTAGCCGTGGCTGCTCGAGTAGACGAGCTTACTTGTGTGTCCATTATGTTCATATTACGTACACCTGACACCCTCCATGCAGCAGCAGTGCCTCTAAACTGTGCATCTTCAAGTAAAATCTTCTCGACTCCCTCTGTTTGTAGTGCGGTGCCCAGATTACAACTAAACTTCATGTCTTTAAGGTAAACAAAGGAAGCGTTTGTTGCATAAATGGAAGCACGCTTTTCCTCAACAAGTCCATAAACGGAACAAAGACTTAATGATGCAGCCTCAGCAAACCTATTGCCTAACAGGTACTCATCGCATTGATCTAGTAATGCTACATCTACTGCTTCTACTGCGTCTTGTGCATTTACTGCTGCTGCTTCTACTGCGTCTTCTACTACTGCGCCTACTGCATCAACAACTTCATAAACAGCTTCCGGCTGTGGGTACTCAGCAAGCTTGCCACCACTTATTAAGAGCTCACTCATGCGAGACTGACACACACTAAACCCTGTCATCTTGAAAGCCTTTTGTGCACTAAATACATTAGTAGCAAAGCCACCAGTATATACTGTTGTTTTGCTATCACCTTTAAGTTCAAGGTTGTCAAGCAGTAGGGGTGTGTAGAAGTAAAAGTCACCTGCAAGTAGCCTGATCTTGTTTACACCCTCTCTTTTTGCAAGCTGTATAGCAAGCTTAATTGTCTCCTCGTCTTTAAAACCTGTAGCTTTAAAGTGTGGTCTTGTATTCTCTTGCTGCTCTTCAAAAAAATCATCCTCATAAACATCGTCTTGCTTGTATTGATCATGGTTAAAAGGAGCCACTATTACCTCCCTTAAGAAAAGCTTCGAATCAACAGCCCCTATGTGCTTAGATGTAGTCAGGTAATCATAATGGGAGTAATCCCCCCATGTAAGTCCCTCATACTCAAAGAAGCGAGTTTGCATATCAAAACGCACATATTTTTTTGAAAGTATTAAGAAGAAATGGTCAAGCTCTTCATCCTCAAGCTTAAGCCTGACGAAATCTGTAAGCTGTAGTTCTTGTTTTGACTTAAAATTGACTATCGTGTGTCCCTTAACTCTTAAGTTAGTTAGGAAGTCAAAGAGCCTTACTGCTGAGTCTGGATCAAATATGAACCTTGTTGCATACTCAGCTCGTTTAGCATAAAAATCATCAGCATTGTCAGTTTGCATTATGTTGCGTACGGTTGTATAGAAAACATCCCCATAAATATCAAAGTAGTATATGTATTTTGATCCTTGAGAGGTTGATTCATTTACAAACCATAATTTGGCTTTTGTAGGGAAGTACTCCTCATGCACTAATTTGATACTTGAGTCAGCACTAAACCTTGCCTCAAGATTATGTGTTGATATTATTGCTAAGTTTTCATTTAAAGCATACTTATCATGCCACACTTCATGTCTGGTAAAATCCCATTTGTATGCAGTATCAAACCAAGTAGGATCATACTCTTGATAAACAGCACTGCCAGCCTTGTCTGCAAAATCAGGATAAACCACTCCCTTTTGCAGCACACCCACATACATCCCGCCGCCCGTGCCTGCCACGTTAATGGGTGCTGAGTAGAGCGGTCGCTTCTTTGCTATTGCCTCGCTTTTAGCTTGAAACTGGCCCTGCCGCCAAATAATGCGATTTGAATCATAGCTACTAGCGCTGCTTTTTGAACAGACATAGCTTGCAGCGTCAATACTGCAAAGCTGCACCTCACGCTTTACTACCTCTGATCTCCATATGGGCAGTATTACTAGCTTGCCTGCTCCCGTGAATGTGTATGCATAACCAAATTCGTAAAGAAGAGCCGATAGAATTGTCTCAACGTCCTCTCCACTATCAATAATTACAGCAGGCACGCGCTCCAAAATAGCCTCAGAAGCTTCAT
This sequence comes from Borrelia sp. RT5S, assembly GCF_021165755.1. Classification (NCBI taxonomy): domain Bacteria; kingdom Pseudomonadati; phylum Spirochaetota; class Spirochaetia; order Spirochaetales; family Borreliaceae; genus Borrelia; species Borrelia salvatorii. The sequence goes on along the minus strand of NZ_CP088941.1, from coordinate 10,551 downwards.
TATCAACAGAATTAGCTAGTTTAGTCTTGGCAAGTATCAGGTGCACTATTGACTGGTCTTGCGTGTAAGGGTTATACACGTAAAGCCAATCAGGAGCAAAATTGACTGGGAATTGTACTGGATTCTCAAACGAGATACGTAGCAATTTGGAATAATCATTTACAGTAAAGCTAATAGATGCGGTTGCCTCTAGTACCTCTCTTGTAAAGAATTTTTCCAGTATTCCAGCAAATAGAGGGCTGCTGCCCTCCTTTACTACTACAAATATGTCGTCCTGTCTGAAGAATAGAAAGTTGAGAAATTCATTTGAAAGACCTGCTGCTGCAAACTTGAACACGCTTGAGGCTGTCTTGAGTGTGGGGTCTACAATCCTTTGCTCCAGTGTCACGCTTGTAATGTCAGTGTAGGGAGTAAGATCAAAGAGCTGTCCTTCGTCTGTGAAGAACACGATATCAAGCTCATCCTCACCACACGAAAGCTCTTCTTCTTCAAGCTCATCAGGATTAAGTTCATCAGGAGCCTCAGGCACCTCAAGAGGCACACCAGCTGCACCACCTACTCTAGTTGAGTCCTCGCGTGTCCTCTCATCAACTGCCTCTTGATCAATTACTTCTGGTTGGGCTGCCTCAGCTTCAACTACTTCTGGTTGTGCAGCTACTTCTTCTTCAGGCATTAGCTACTCCAAGCTAGTCTTGCTGTACTTAGCATAAATGCTCCTAGCTATAGGTTTGCTCTCTTCTGCATATTTCTTGTAGTAAGCAATTCGAGCCCTAAGGCCAGCCTCACCAAGCCCGCCTTGGTACTCTGGATCAAAATTTCCAAAGTATGGAAATTGCTCTGATGGGTAGTAATCACCTACGTACTTCCTAGCATCAACAAGCCATGCATTAAGTTTTAAGCAATACTTGTAAAGCTCAGCTTCATTAGCAACTAATATTTCAATATCCTCACCAGCCTGCATGCTGGGTTCTTGTGGTAGCGTTGCTATGCTGCGGCATGAGATTATTAGGAGCAGTAGCAACGGCAACACCGGTGGTATTAAAATAAGTTTGTTGTCTTTAAACATACTACGCATCCTCCTCTTCAAGGCGTCCAAGAGCCTCCTTACCAGCACGACCACGCTCCGCTATAAGCTTATCGTAAGCTTCCCAACCACCTTCTGAGTGCAGACTTGCTGCGGCCTTGTCTGCTATGTCTATGGCAGCCTGAAGCTTTGCTTTAATGAGCTGTGCTGCCTTCCTCTCGTTAGCCTGCTCTATATGATCCCGAACAGAGGTGACGAAATTTATTACTGCATTTGTAATATCAAGACCCTGTTTTGCAAGTACAACACCAGCCTCACCACCAAGCTTATCAACTATAGCCTGCTGTTGTGCTGCAGCATCGAGGATCCTATTAACACTTTTTATAATGTTCAATTGATCTCCCTTAATGGTTTAAATTAACCTTTAACCAGCGTTTAATTAAAGAAACCATTAAAATATTAACTAAACCCTTTCTTAATTAATAACGATTTTTAAATAATCTTTACAATTTTTAAATACTACTTTAAATTAAATTCATACTAGTTACTAAACTAAATACCTTCTAGTGATTCTTTAAGGTTTTCAAATTGTTGTTTGTAAAAAGATAGACGATCCTTAACAGGACCTGTGAGCTTCTTATCGAGTAGCTTAAACACCCGTAGACTTAAAAGGGAGCCACTCCTTACTGCTTGAGAGTTGCCAAGTGAATCCCATACAACCTCACGCCCGCTGCCTAGAACCACGAAATGATGCAGCCCACTCTCATTATCTTTGTACTGACCAACAAGCATGTCCTCATCCCCTGCTACATAACTAACATCGTGGTGTTTGTCCTTGTAGCAAACATGCTCGTCAAGTCCAAGGCACGCTAGTATTAAATTTGGGCTTTCTACATAAGAATTTTGTGCTCTCAAGCTTCCTAGTGATGCTAAACTTTTATATAGAAGGTCAACTTCAAACTTATCAAAACACTTCTCAACCCCGTCCTTAATCTCTTTTACAACTAATGCTAAGAATAGTATGCATAGAAAATAGCAGCCATAATCAGCAATAACAGGACTATTTGTTCTAAAGCTGTGCTGTAAGGGCAGTACAAGCCTATGCTTTTCAACCTCAACCACACGACTTACCACTAAAGCCTGCCCCCGCGCCTGCTGACACGCGCCTTCAAGCAGTTCAGATTTGTGCTTACGTAAGAAGTAGTCTTTAAGTGCTCCGTAGAGCATGTGGTAAATAAACTTTAATATTTTATCTCTCATTTTAAATGTCTCTTCTTTATTCTTAAATATTTTTATGTCTCGTCTCTTTTATGTCTCGTCTCTTCACTAATAAGACTAGTTAAACGCACCAATTCTTGTTTAATAGCTACGATGTCTACTCTTTGCTTGCCTAAACTGTTTGCAAGCTCTCTATGTGCATCCCGCTGGCTAGTAAACTCGTCTGTTAAATCGGTAAGCTGGTGTTTTAACACCTCAAGCCTGCCCTTAAGGGTATCTAGTGAGGATTCAAGCACAGGGTCTCTTCTTAAATCTAGAATCTCTTGTCTAAATTCGGATAAAAATCCCTTAAGTGCATATGTTGCATATGTTCCAAGTCCGGATGTTCCTAAGAATACTGCAGTTACTATGCTTCCAATAATGCCTAGCTGTTTTCCAGTACTCACCTAAATACCTCCCATGATAAACAGTAACCTCATCCCCGCAGCAAGCCACAAAAATGAGGCGCCCGCCTTGTTTCTTTTATGGAACCTTGTTATAGAATCATTAAATTACAAAACAATTAACCACACAAACTACATCAAATATTTGGTAAAAGCAAATATTTGATGTCTTTTTCATAAAAAATTTCATTATAATAAAATTAAAAGCTACTAATACGCGTAATTATGCCTTTATATCAAATATTATAAATAAATTTCATTATAAATACTGTTATAAATTTAATTATATATTTCATTATAATAATATTTATAATGAAATATACTTATAAGTATATTGAATTTTGTATAATAATCAGGAGTTTTTATGGAAGTTATAGATGAAATTAAATTATTTGAAGCTAAAGAGGCAGCAGAAATACTTGAATCGGAGTACAACTACAAAATTATGCCTCATAATTTAAGCGCTAAAGCACGTAAGATTAATGCATTTATCGTGTTTAAAGGCGTTGAGTACCTTCCAGAGGACGTAATCCCTCTTTTAGTGGATAACCTTCATCGTCATGATGTTAAAAAAAGAATTCAAATGCAAGTCTATGGAATCATACAAGATGTCAATAAAGTTATTGAAAAATATCAAAAACAAGACAAACAAGACAAATCTGACACAGATCTTTCTCTAGCTCTATTTAAGCATAATATAGAAAAAAACGTAGAAAAAAACGTAGAAAAAAAAGTAGATAGAAGATTTGCACAAAGAGATAGGGAAATAAAGGAGCTTAAAAATCAAGTGCAGGAGCTTAAAAATCAAGTGCAGGAGTTGTTGGCTGCAAAAAAACAGAAGGCGATGCTATTTCTAAAGCAAATAATGAGGATATCGAGGTAAATTCAGTCAGGGGTGTAAGCAATATCTCTAAAAACAATAAAGAAAAAAAAGATATTTAATCTACACCATAAGAGTTAAAACCTCAAGCAATCAAACTAAGATCCTATATAGGATATTTAGGCTTGCCTAAATTTAATATTTTTTAAAAAAAGAAAAGTAGCTAGTTGATAACTTATTAAAAGTAATTAAATTAAATTTATTAACTAGCTATTTATGTTTATTAGTATTTCATTAAATCTTTAATAATTCAATAAAATTATCCTAGCATTTATTGATAAATTGGCGTGATTGGTATAGTATTTAGTCTATGAAAATATTAAATCAACCGTTTACTAGAATTAGTGGTAAGGTATGGAAAAAAGATAGTTTCGTATTGCATAGATTAGATCGTACCTTTATAATTAGATAACAAAAAAATAAAGTCTTAGTTGATAGCTAAGACTGAACGAAACCCTCGAGACACTAATAAAAATCCCAACCGTCTCGAAGGGCAAATAGGTAGGTAAATGATAACAGACCACAGAAAAAAATACAATACTAAACCCACCCCAAATAAGAAAAAACGTGAAGATTTATTACTAAACAGGCTTATGAAGCTTAATGAGAGCAAGGATGCAGCTAGTTGTGGCAAGATTAAGGTATTTCAGGTTCAGGATATCATAAAACGCAAGTCTTATAGAGGCGATAGGCTTCATAAGATATACTGGACAGTTAATGCTAAGAACAAGCAATATAAGCATTTAAATCAAAGATATTCTGCTTCTGATATCTATTTAATATGCATGGACTTACTAGAAAGAGATGGACAGAAGAAAGTAAGCAAACGCACCATACAAAACGACATAAAGCTTTTAAACCAAATGGGATTACTTAAAACAGTAACTATACGATTTGGTGTGGATAAGGGAAGCACTTCCTTTTATATGCAAAACATGGAGCTTGCAAGCAAATACAAACAAATAATTGATACTTATTTAGAAAAACAGCTCATAGAGGGACTTAAAGATAAGATTATCATTGGGGATTTTGATGAGCATATTGCTAGTGTAAAATTTGATCAAAATCCGTTCGATACAGATCAAGCAATAAATGTCGATGAAAGTACAATCAGTTTAAATGAAGTAGTAAGTAAAGTCATTAGTGAAGTAGCTGGTAAAGTAGCTAATGAAGTAATAAGTGAAGTAGCTGGTGAAGTAATAACACCTGAAGAGATCAATATGAGAGTAGCTAAAGAAAAGAAAGAAAAGAAATCTAGGAAGCTAAAGGCTAGTTTGGAAACTAAATCGAATAAATCGGATAAGAAGCAAAAGGAAGGCATTAAGCAGCAGCAAGCAATTTCGCATGGGAGGGTATCGGATCCTATGAAACCTAATAATAACTATAGTAAGAATTCTATAGAAGTGAATAAAGAAAAAAGACTAGAAAAAGTAAACACGACTCAAGTAAAGAGAGGGAGAGTAGTAAGCAGGCTTGCTGTTGAGTATAAAATAAGCAGTAGGTACATGAATGAGATTAGTAAGCATTGCATTAATGAAGCAACCTACATCAATGCAATGCTTAACTTAGAGACAGCACTTAAACAGTATGAGAAGGAATACAGCATTAAAGATATCGCTAGTAACTTTAAAGAACAATTTATTAGTAGGTACAAGAGGAAAATATGGATGATGATGAAGAGGAAAGATGAAGTTGTTAGTGACTATCACATAATATGGGAATTAAGGTTTAAGGATAAGTATAAAGCTAAGAATAGTGAGAGTAAACGAGAAGGTAAAGCAATAGAAGTTAATAAGGAAACTAGAAGCATCATATTTAGTGTATTAATAGACTCACTAGAAAGGGGTCCTTATAGGAAATGTTTTCCAAATCTAGCTTCAAGTGACTTAAGAAAAACGGTAAGGCTTTATATGAATTCTCTTGGTGATAAGTTAAGCTATAAAGGAATTCTTAATAATTCTTATTACTACAACATACTAGATAGACTTAAAAAAAACTACACGCCGCGAGGGGCTTGTGGTGGGTTTGTAACACCAAAAGAGAGTATTACACATCAAAGAAGTAACATTTTTGTAAATAAAGGCTTTAAAAGCAGCACTTTAAGGGAGGTAAGATGAGGTTTAGACCTAAACACGTAGCAGTAAAGGCTTGGATTAGAAGAGATAAGTTTTGGAAAATTTACAAGAGCCGTGACATACAAGAGAAGAGTCAGGATGCTAGTATTACTAATTTTCCAGTCCTTACTGCACAAGACATGAATTGGGATTACATATATGCTTATGTGCTTGAATGGATTGAAAAGAAATGCAAGGCTAGAGGTGATATTGTAGTTAAGAAACAGGATAATGAATATTTATGTGAAACAAAGAGTTGTTTCAGGTTTAATACCATACTTGATGCCCTTTATAAGGATTTTAAGGAAATATTTATCGCTAGACTAGTTAAAGCAGCTCCAGTCAAAGAACCAGTGCCGCAGCAGCAAGAGGCACTACAACAAGATCAGCAAGTAGATGTGCAGCCTGCAGCACCGCATGCAGCATTGCAACAAGAGGACGTTGATCCACTTGCTGTACCACAACAAGAGCAAGTAGCTGTACCACTACAAGATAGGAGCGCCGCACCTGTTAGGAAAGGGAAGAAACAAGCTCCTGATTTAGAAGCAAGAGTAGATGCAAGAGTAGAAGAAGAACTACAACCAAAGCCTGCTCTTAAGAGAAAAGAAAAGGGAAAAGATTCATAGGATTCACCGATAACTAGTATTATTTTTAAAGAAAAGTATTTAATAATAAGTATTATCAAGTATTATTGTCAAATAAATCGTAATCTAATATTTTTTACTAGTAACTCCACATGGCTATTAATTAGTATTGCTATATATTGTATAATATAGTATGGGTTTAATAGATGTATCTAGTGTTAAACTAGAAACTTATCAACAGGATTCTGTAATGCTTAAGGAAAGTGTTTGAAAATAGGTATGTATAGGGACTTACTTTGCAGTAAGGTGAGTAGGTAATTTTTACAAAAGAGAATATTTGTATGCAAGCAGGGTTTTTTTATTTCTTTGGTAGGTCTTCTACTACTGAAGGGAATAGGAAGATTTATAGATCACATCTTTATGAAAAGTTAATCTCAATTGAAGCTGATCCAGATCAGAGGTGGTTAAAGATTTTCTTTGAAAGGACTGATGATAAAGGTAGTAGGTATTTTTATCTCTTTACTAGAGATGGGACAAATGGCGAGTTTATCTCTTGTACTTTCTTTAAAACCCCCATCAGTTATGGTCTTGATATTAATTTCTTAGATGGCAATTTAAATATCTTTTGTCAAGATAAGCAGTCTTTAGAGACTTTAAAAGCTAGGGCTGAGGAGTTTTTAGGGGCGCCTCGACAGGATGCTCTTAAGAAGAAGGCTGCAGTAAAACAGGCTGTAGTAAAGAAGGCTGTTGTTAAGCTTAAGAAGACAAGAGTGCTTCTACGGCGTGTTGTTAAGAAGGCTTGAGGTTTAAGGTAAATCTATTAGTTGCCAAGTATAAGAGAACAGCAATGCAAGTGCACTGCTGTTAAGTGTTTTAATTAAGAGTACCTCGAGATAAATCAAAGTACCAAGTCGGTTATGGATTCCATCATGTGAAATCTAAAGGATTTCAGTATAATAGGTTTATTATATGTAGAAGTAAGTATATCCAAATAAATAGCAAAAACACGAAAATAGCCTAATTTTTATCAAAAAACCCAGTAATGCATAAAACAGCCTTATCAACTCCATATTACTTAAACAAGATAATAAAAAAAAAGAGGACTTAATCTCTAAGTTGAAATTTATTAGTTTGAGAGATAAGAGAGTTAAGTCCCCTTTAGGGTCCCTAAGGGACCATAAGGATCTACAACATATATTCCAGCATTTCGAGTCTGTTATACACGAAATTACCTAAGTCTATATAGAAAACTATATCCAAATAGTGAGTAAAAACAAAAAATAGCCTAATTTTTTAGAGCAAAAAAAGTAAGAGTGCCTTAAAAGAGAAGCCTAAATGCAGTTGTTAACGCACGCACTAAGCTGGCGGTCGGGAGCTGGCGCCCCCAATAGGTTTTGTGCTCTATACGAAAAACCGACCGCTTCGTGCGTAAAAATAGCTATATTGGGTAAGGCAAGGATTAGTAATCCTTACCTTGCAATTATAACTTAATAATTAAATAAAACAAGTCCTAATTAAATTATAGTTAACAAAAGTATTGAAGTTGGTAAGTTAAGAGGTATCCTTTACTTTATAAATCTTTTAGGCAGTGCGGTTTTGTTGCAATGCCACTGGAGTGTTTGTATGAGAAGGTTTAATTGGTTGAATATGCTGGGCATGTTTATGTGCTTGCAGAGCGGGTATGGGTTTGTGGAGTATGAGTGGGAGTTGCTTGCTCTAGCAGGGCTTTAGGTCTCTACTAGCTCTTTCTAATAGGTAGTTACATGAGCTTTTTATTAACGCTGGGCGGTGAATTACTTGTGTATACTCCAGTAATTATATTGTTTGGAGTTCCTATGCTCTTACTAGTAAGAAAGTCTTTCCTTAAGCAAGCTAGACAAGATGAGATTAAAGAAGAGTTAGAGCGAAGGCTTAGGAAGTTTGAGGCCTTAGTAAAGAAGAATCAGGGGTCCCCTAAAGCTAGGGAAACTAAATTTAGGTTTCAAGTCTTAAGGGTAGTTCTTATTGTTCTAATACTTTCTCTTTTCCTTACAGCGGTTCTAGCTTACGTGTATATGCTATACCTGTTTTTCATGGTTAGGGGTGCTTTGGGAAGTTTTTAAGATAAGCTATTAGTGATTTTGTCCCTAAATGGTGGTTAGGGAAATTAATGTTTTGGAAGTTATGTTGCTAATTTATTTACTGCTTGCTGTTGCAGTGGGGGCTTTTGTGGGGTTTGGTATCCTAAATGTATTTAGTCTGAGTAACATGCAGGATGAAGATGATTAGCATTTAGGCTAGTGCAGAAGACGAGATAAGAGGTGTTTTCTTTGTCTATAAGTAGATCTGTAGTTAATGCCTTTCTCTTCTGTTTTAATCCTAAGATAGGTATTAAGTGTGTGGATTGTCTTCTGAGTACCATCATCCTCTGTTAAGAATTCTTCTACTAAACGAGCTATGGTTTTCTTAAAACGCGAGTCACTCATCTTATAATGAGATAGGTTAGCTTTGTTTATCTGTATGGGTTTAAACGAGTCTATATACTCTATTTTACTTGCAAGGTTTATTGTATCAATATCAACTAGTTCTATTCCACACCCTTGAGTACGAGCAGGCAACCCTGATTGTTTGATTAGAATAACATCGTATATTTTACTTAAAGTCTTTATAGTAATATTGCTGTTAAATAAGTGTTTAATTATCCTATTAAGCTTCCAAGCAATAATATGAGAATCGGTGTTCTTATAAACAAGAGATCGCATAACAGCAACGACAACACCAGCATCGCAAAGAGTATGTCTTGTAATCTCTTCTTCTATAAGATCTGATTTGTAAACAATAGTCTTGCTATCCTTTTGCTTAACCATAACCTTATGTCGTATATGAGAAAAAGGAACACCAGTAGCCATCATCAAACCGATTAGATTAAATTTAGTATTACTTGATTCTAGTAAATACGCAGCCAGTTTAATAAACTGGTCAGGATTTACAAAAAGAGGCATGTCAACAAACTCAGTCTCTTTTCTTTTTCTAAAAATAGTTTTAAAACTAGAGAATAAATTAAGCATTTATTAGGAAGTATACCTCATTTGTGTAGCAACATCAAATATGTAACTCTTTCATTTAAGCTTGTACTCTTTATTAAATAGTACCCAAGGGAGTAGTAGTATTAGGGGGATCTTAACTTAGAATGGATATTGTGCTTCCTTTTTAAATAAAAACATGAGCACTTTATGTTTTTATTCATTATTTAGAGATATATTACTAGATATATACTAAATATATTTACTCACTTTAGATATTTACTTATTATAAAGAAGTTTTATAATAAGTAAGTTTTTGCATTTTCAGTTAGGGGCGGCAGAGCTTGTTTTTGACACACATGATTTGCTGCTTCTTCATTTAAATAAAAACATGAGCACTTTTATGTTTTTACTCATTATTTAGATATACTTACTTACTATAGAATACAATTTCTATAACACATATTTTCTCAAGTAGAGGCGGCAGGTCTTTCTAAAGACCACCCATTCATGTTTTTGCTGCTTCTTCATTTAAATAAAAAATATAGCCACTTATTAAAGTGACTATATTTTCTTATAAAAACTTCTTGCTTTAGTGCATTTATTAAAAAAGCAGTCCTAAAGACTAGATCGTGACTTAAATAATTATAGCATTAATAAGTGTTTTATCAAAGAATTATCCCTTAGGCAGGGTATAAAGTATTGGTATTAAAGTTAAGAAAAGACCAATAATAAATGTAATAATAGTACCAAACATCCACTTGATTGACTTTGAAGCACTAGCAATATCATTCTTCAACTCAGTTCTAACAGCAGCAATTTCAGTCCTTACAATAGCAATCTCGTGCTTTAATCTGTCCTCTAAATTTTTCCAGTAACAAGCCGAATTTATCTTCTAAATATTCCAAGTCCTTATAAGTAAGCTCATTGTGATAGTACCGTTTAGATAAGTCATCAGCAACAAACTTCTGCATGCCTAACTTTACAAACTCATCATAAATAATTTCTTGAGTTACATGTTGTCTAGTAAGAACTTCAGTATTTAAAGATTGTGCTTGCATTTTGAAATGACCTCAAAATAATTATAACATTAGTACTTGTTATTATCAAATAGTAGAAGTATACTTAACACAAGGAAAATGCAACAAGTGTATATTTTTGTGCATCAATTGTACTTTTTCAAAACTTAACAAACATCTTTTGTATATTTTCGTGCAACAAGAGTAAGTTTTAGTGTAGCAAGAGTATATTTTCGTGCAGCACCAGTCAACACATCTGTACTAAAT